>JAACDL010000225.1 GCA_009936765.1 Methanobacteriota archaeon | reverse complement strand
GACCATATCATGAAGGTCGTGCCCTTGAGGAAGTTCGTGGTCGGTGGAAACGGATGTTTCGAAGTCAATAATCGTCACTCCAAGCTTAGAACCAACCCACAAGTGTGTCCCATCATCCCGTAATTCTCTAACATCGTGGTTGAGAATTGATATTTCACCCTCTTCCGCTTCTGGAGACAATAGATACTCAGTGTATGTCCCTGATTTTGCTCCGAGTTCGGCAGACCTCATTCCTGATTTGACTGTATTGTCATCATCAAGATGAACAAAGTATTCTTCCAAGGTTGAGAGTTCTTCACCAAGAGTCAGTGCTTCTACTGAACGAGCAGCATCAACACTGATAACTCCGTCACGGTTAGAATCCCATCCGTCGTTATCCAAATCAATCAATGCGTTAGAACGATTCAATGGATTAAGTCCAAAATGAATTTCCCATCCATCTTTGATTCCATCTCCACTCGAAGGGAATAACCTTCGATGCTTCACTCCATCAAAGTTGTACCTGTCACTGTCATCCTCCATTGGATTTGTTCCTAGCCAAATGTACTCATCAATGATATCACTTGTACCATTTCTTGCACATGCAGATAGTATATTCTCAAATAAGGTGTAGTTCTTATTTTCAGAAATAAATGGCCAATCATAGAGGATTGATGAATCTGGGTTTGGAGCATAGCAACGTAAGCCATCTAATTCATTAGTCCAGTTACTAGGTGCTCCAAATGAATATTCTTCAGGTGAAGTTAGCATTTCATTGACTGTGAGGAAACCATTTCTATCCACGTCAAACCCATCCCCATCGGGGTCAAGGTCAGCATCACTAGCATTCAGCGGGTCAAACATATCACATTCGTATCGCATCTTTTCAGAATCGTATCCACCGTGTTTCTCACACATGTGAGCTTCGAAGCCATCGGGCATACCATCACCGTCTGTATCAGATACACGTGGATCAAGATACCACCTATCCCCAGACTCGTTTACTTTGCCAGTCAGACCTCTTGTGAAAGATGGCTCTGTACATGCAGCAGGGTATGGCCAGCAGTATTCTTCGGTAGCATTTAATCCATCTATATCAATATCAAGAGAAGCGTCTGAAGCATTGTCTCTATCGAGGCCTTTCATTGAGACTGGCCGACCATCTGTGGAGGTGAAGTTGACCCATTCACTGAACAAATTCTCGTGAACATCAGGAATCTTGTCGCGGTCAGAGTCTGTCACTGGAGGACGGTCGCCCTCGGTAAAATTTGGATTGGTGGTACCAACATTTGAGATAGCAGGTAACTGGGATACAAAGAAGAGTCCCGATACCACAAGAAGGGTCATCAAAAGCGTTGATTGTGAGCGTCGCATAGGTATCACCGTCGAGCGCGGTAGCACTCAACCGGACATGAACCATTGAATCAGCCTTAATAGAGTGATGGAGCAATGTTCAGACTCAGATTACCTACGGTAATCCTGTAATGTTCGATAAAATGGTGTGAGAATGTTGATTTTTAGGGGTGAGTTCAAGGGCTCAACGCGACCACCTACCAAAGTTCCCATGTCGCTTGCATTCACACACCTTGGCACTGGAAGTCGCGGTAATGCGACACTAGTCGAGAGCGGGGATGCCAAGATTCTAATCGATCAAGGATTTAGTGGCAAACAACTTGAAAAACGGTTGGCAAGAATGGAAATCCTTCCTAGTGAAATTGATGCAATTGTATTAACACATCACCATGGAGATCATGGAGGGGGAGCAGGAATCTCACAGCGCAGATGGGACATCCCAATATTTTGTAATGACCGGACCGCAACCGCTCTAAATTTAGACCTACGAGGTGTACAATTATTCGAAAGCCTAGAAGCCTTAGAGTTCGCTGATGATTTAGCCCTATTACCAGTCCCAGTACCACATAGTGGGGCAGATAATGTGGCATTCATTGCCAGCCACCGTGGAGAAAGAGGAGCTGTCATCACAGACCTAGGCTCATGGACAGATGAATTGGTCAACCATGTATCTGGTTGCCAACATATTTCGATAGAAGCAAATTACGACCATTCACGATTGTGGAATGGACCATATCCGAATACGCTAAAAGATAGAATTTCTGGACGAGGAGGGCACTTGTCAAACGACCAAACAGGTCAGTTCTTATCGAAAGTAGTGGACAAGAATACTCGGTCTCTTGTACTTACCCACCTTTCCGAAAAAAACAACGCACCGCACTTGGCTGAATCGACAGTTTTGTACCACGTTGATGACCTGTTTGAGGGAGATATTCGAATCTCACTTCAAGATGGCCCAGAATTTACTCATCATATCGGACAGTCTGAATCAGAACGTGTTTCTCGTGAAGGAATTACACTCCGTGGATGAGCCCTGTAAGGGCTCGCTTTTGGTCAAACCATAAGAGGGGGGTTGGTTCTCTTCAGTCCGATGAGGTCGAGGGGAGCAGCCAAAGAAGACCTCGCCGTAAGCGAGGTTATTGGCGTAGTCATGCTCCTAGCCATGGTCATTACCATGATGGGGGGCGTGTTTGTAATGCTCACGCCTTACGTAAACGATTTCCAAGATAATACAGCTTGGTCCAATGCAAATGGTATTGCAGAACGCCTCGATGGGAGAATCGATGTGGTTTCCGGTGCAAGTGCAGACACAGGAATAAGGACAACTGTACCATCTAGCACCAGTTCAATAACACAACTATCGGGGGTCGAAATGTGGACTGTCGCTGCAGATTTGACTGCTGGTGAAGCAATCACTGTAACCTACCTCAACCAGACATCATTTAGCATATCTGCCCAAAATGAATCCGCAACTAGCGCCACAATATGGACTCAAGAGGGTGAAGAAACGATATCCTTCAGCCCCAGTACCGAAGTGATAGTTATCGAACATGAATTGAATGTAGTCAGCCTATACATATTGACGGTTCATGATGAAGACGATAACCCATTACACAGGCAAGCCCGCATATCTGTTTCGGGATTAATGGTTGGAACTAAAGTCCAGACTGGAGAACATTCAATCGCTCTAGTCAATGATGCCCGATACGATAAATTCTCCAATGAACCATGGACCATTTCAGAAAAGCCAGGGTTGGATATCGAAGAATTATTTGATGGAACAATGAGGGCAAGTCTCTCAATTAGAAATGTCGAGGTTATAGGACCCATGCCTAACGGGAGAAATGCGATCTTCGACATCAGTTCCGCAGGTCCGGTAAATCTGTTCAGTGGAGATGCTTGGAACTTTAGATTTAATTTCGAATCAACACTAGGACCAACAATTACTCCTCAAATGAATGAAGGATGGTTGACAGATTACACTCTGCACCGTGCATCAAACACCTTAGACCAGCACAGAGGAATTAGTCCGTGGTTACGTGCAAGTGGTGCAGATGGCATGACTATTGACCAAGGAAATACTATGATCGATTTGGAAATCGACTTACAACTCGTGGAGGTGTCAGAGTGATTACTGGCAATTCTTATCGGAACGAAGAAGCAGTCAGTGCCGCAGTTGCGACAGTTCTTCTTTTCGGTGGCGTAGTCACAATCATTGGAATTATGTTACTCTCCATGATGCCTGTAATTCAAGAATTAGAAGGTTCATTGAAAAGAAACGATATGCAATCTCAAATGGAGATAATGGGTCATGAGATTACTCTACTTTCTGAAAGTGGAGTCCCTGGAGATTCATCCCAAGTTGAACTCGTACCAGTGGATGGAGAACTTCGCTGGGACAGGCTTCGAGGAGGGATGTGGTATTCTGCTTCATGGCACGAAGATAATACTTTCAGAATACAAGGCGCTCTCGATTTAGATCGAAACATCGACATCCGTCATGCTGAAAGCAATGTACAAGCTGTCTGCTATGAAGACATGAGACTTGGACCAGACAGACCATTCCTATTCACACCAGTTGAACAGTCGGATTATGTGCTAGTTACCCCAAAACACGGACTAACAATCCCTCTTGGCCCAGTCATGGTTGAGCAAGACGGAAAGGAATTCGCACTTTCAATCGGCGAAGTAATGCGGTTAGATTCAGATTCGCAAATTAGTTCCACTCATGACCTCACTGGACTGCAAGTGAATGGCGATGGAGGAGCAATACTCGCAACGCCGACTAAGTCTCAACCATCAACTGGAAAAGGGCAGCATTGGGCAGTTCCAATTCCAGCAGGTGAATCTACTATCGAAGTATTTGCAGATGATGACCTACTTGTTCAGTGGACTCTAGATGGACAAAGCGGTGATGAAGCAGTCATTGAACCATTAGGAGTCAGGCTGGCGAACTCTTGGTCAAAAAATGTGAACATAAGTAATGATGCAATGCTCGAGATTGTCACAGATGTTGACGCACATTTGTTAATCAGCCATGGGGGCAAAGGTAGAACTGGATTACTTGGAGAAGAAGGTAATTTTGTATCCAAATATTTCATGGCACCAAATAGTGATGGTAATTTGACAATATCGAACCCAAATGAAAATGCTGCAACAATAACTTGGAGAAATGGGGGAGTTTCAGTACCTGCCAACCAAACTAGCATTGTACCCTGGCCACCGACTGGAGTCGAAAATGCAACAACTATCGAAAGCAGTGAATCAGTCCAACTTCAATGGAGTGTTGGAGACGCTGGTATGATGATGTTACCTGCACTAGATACTGGCCAAATCACTGGTCTTGAATTCATGGAAGATAATTCAGAGAACTTTGACAATTACACATCAGAAGAGGAAGATTATTCTTCGAAATTGGGCCATTCTGGAAACTCAGGAATAATACTCCTAGAAGATGAAGGCGCAACGCGTTGTATTGCCATTGATCAGACCGCATCAGGCTGGATCTCCACAACACTTCCTTGGAAATCAATGAATGGACTACCAGAAGGTGAAGTAATCACGGCTTGGAGAACTGGTGAACATCCAGCAAGTATTGAGATTACACTAATCGGAGCGAATGATGACTCTACTCATGCAAACCTTGCCACGGCATGGGCATTCCATATATCTCGGTTAACATATGAATTTGACACCTCAATCACGGGCCTTGAAGTTGCTTGGAGCGCAGGGGCGATTGTAACTAATCACCCTGAACTAAATCCAGCAATCTTAGTTGGTCCAACAGACAGGCAAGGCCCAGGTCCAAGATTCAGCGCCACAGTACCTTCACTTCATCCAACAGAAACATCCGTTGTTGGTTCAGGAGACATGGATTTAGACCTTGAGTTGACGATGCGAGAAAGCCTTGCATCAACAACTGCCTATGATGTAAGAAGAGGATGGATTGGACCATACGGTGATGCAATTTCATCTTGGTCTACCAACAGTTTAGAGACATCTGAAGATTGGATTGTTAACCCTGGGAGAATGGATTTATTGAATGATTACACGGGTTGGGTCCCTGTACCTTCATATGGCCCAAGTGAAGCTGTATGGCACACTGGTGGAGAACCGATACAATTCAATTTGCAAATAAGTAGTATCGATGTTCATCTTACGGAGGCTTCTGCATGAATGGTAAATTATCTAGAGATGAGTCTGGCGCTAGTACTGAACTCGGTTATATCTTCACATTCCTTCTTGGTGTGCTATTCTTGTCAATGTTCAGTGTATGGGCATTCGGACTTGAAACATCTACACGTGAGAATTGGAACACAACAGCTGTAGATGTCAACATGGCAGATTTAGCGGCTGGCGTAGAGAGGGCAGATTTAGCCAGTAGAGAAGATAGTAGCATCAGATATGCTGAGGTTGTTGAATGGAGACTAACCGAAGCGGATGAGTCGTTATTTGTTCTAACTCTAGATGATGAGGGACTTCACTTAGATCACCCTGAAAATAAGTTGGACAGGGATGTTTCAATCTCCGCAACAGGAGCAGGAACATACGACGGAAGAATGACACTATCCGGAATTACAAAGATTTGGATAGTTCATGACAATGGAGTCACTTACTTAGCAGCAAAAAGACCAGATTTCTAATCAGCGTCCCATAACAGCAGTATGAACCATCATCTGCACTTCTCGCATTCGAGTTTGCGCCCCTAATTCACGGAATACAGAGAGTGCTCTTTGCAAATACTCCATCCGCCGCTGCCTATCTGGCGCTACACCGCCAAGTCTTGCCAACAGTTCCCCGATTTGCATTCGTAAATCGTTAGCTTCAGATAGGACTAGTGCTTCTCTGTAGCGTTCAAGGGCTTCTTCGATTCTACCACTGTCTTGGAGAACTTCCCCTAGCAAAATCGAAACTTCTACCAAGGCAAGAGGGTCTCCCGCTTCCCCCATAGTGGATAGTGCATCGGTGTAGTGATGTAATGCGAGATCTGCATCACCAGTCTTAGCATAATAGCGGCCAAGTACTGCACGTGCCCTTGCATGTAGAATTGGGTCTTCAGAAGATTCAGAGCGTTCGTATGAAGACAGCGCATGATCCCTTGCACGGATGTGCTCACCAAGATCCAGTAACGAGCGAGCAAGTACTATTTGTGCAGGAATCAAATCCAGTGAGTCGTCACCTTGAAGGATATTTTCTACTTCTGAATAGGCTTCAAGAGCCTTTGCTTTGTCCCCATTACGGCGTAGAATGTAACCCATATTGTTGTAGGAGCGAGCAGCCCCCAAGGCGTCATTCATTGAAATGAATAGTTCGAGAGCTTTACGATGCATATTCAAACTAGCATCTGAATCTCCGCGCTTCAGTGCAATGTCTGCAAGATTGGAAAGAATGTCTGCAATCACATCATTCAATCCAGCGGCTTCAGCAGGAGGTTTTGCTTGACTGAACGCTTCTTCTGCCTCATCAAAGCGACCGAGTAAAGCAAGTACTTCACCGCGCAATCTATCGATCCTACAGGCACTTTCGGCAGCAATGGATTTGGTATCAATTGACTCTAGTAGGCCAAGTAATTCAATATGACCTTCCTTGATGAGGTCTCTTCCACGCTCTACAATTATCTTAGTGGCATCTTCATGTCTTGAAGCTGAAATCAAATGATAAATTAGTTCAAGTGCGATTTGGCTACCTGAGGTCTGCTTCTCATACCAAGATACTGCTTTGTTGTGTAATCCTTCGCGTGACTGGCTATCTGAACTCTGCAACAAAAACTCCCTAATTAAATCGTGAACATCATACGCATCTGAATCAGCGTGCCGTGCCAAACCAGATTCGACTAGTGAATCCAATTCATCGATATTCAAACCTTGCTCAGTAATTGCTTCCAACGGAATAGGTTCTCTAAATACTGAAAGTGCACCTAGTAGTCTCTTTTGTTCACCTGATAGTTTAGAGAAAATTTCAATGTTGACATAGTTCTCTAACGATTCATGGAATGCACCTGCTGATGCACCTCTGTTGATTAATTCAAGAACTAACGGGTGTCCTCTACTAAGAGAATGGATATACAGTAGCTTCTCTTGCTCTAAATCATCAAATGCAGACAATAAGGAACGAGTTGATTCTTGGTCTAAACCTTCTAACGGTAGAACAAGGGAGACGATTCGGCCATCTGCATCTTTGAGTGGTACAACTTGCTTGAACGAGCGCGAGAATATAACCAATCCAACATCGCCTTCACACTCAACTAAACCACGAGAAACTGCTTGAATTGTCTGGTGTAGAGCCTTGTCACTGACTTTGTGATAATCATCAATGACGATTAATGCTGGAGAATTCGAAAGTGAATCCGTAATAATTCTTGCAGCATCACCAGCCTGTGGAACAGGGGTAGCTGCGATGTAGTCGGCTAGCATTGAATCGCCAATACTAGACAGCCAATCAGCTAGACTCTCAAAGAATGCCCTACTCCCATCCCAGTCTTGACACCGATGGTACAGAAGGTTTCGACGATGCATGAAAGACTCGATTACTTTAGCAGCCATTGAGGTCTTACCAATTCCTGCAATTCCAGGAATCATCAAAGTTGTTGAGCGTGCTTCAAGGAGGTTTACCATATTCTCTAGTTCTGTTGAGCGCCCGTAAAAGTGTCTGAGACGCGGTAAGTCGCCTAAACTTGTAACCAATTGTTTCTCAACGTGCTTGGACAAATCTCTCTCAACAAGGTCGGCAGACAAAGAACGAACATCCAACACCCCATTGTCATCTAGATAACGAATGACGTCAACTGGCCTCATAGTGAACGGAAGACGATCTTGTATCTCACCCAATGTAGAATTAATCGTGTTCCCGCCAGATAAAATGGCTCGCAATGGGAACTCTCTGAGCCGCTTCCATGTCTCTTCAGCAAGATTCATCCCTGTATCTGTTAGAAAGTATGCTTTCCTCTTACGACTCACGCCTTGTACGTGGGCTTGTCTTTCAACAAGCAAACCTTGGTCTTTTAGTCCGGCAATCGCTCTTGGTACATTTGAGCGAGCAATTGCTACAGCATTTGCAATACCCATTTGTGAAAGTGCGAAAGGCACTTCTACAGAACTCATAAAATCCGAAAAATCAGATAAATGCAAGAGAATCCTCTCTTGAACTCCGGGCTTGGGGCGCACAGACATATAACTCGACTCCACCTAATCCTCTTAGATTGTTGTGTATTTCCGTGTGGAAATCATTGTTGAGGAGGGGTGTAGTTAGGATCAGCAACCCACTGGTTAGTTTGAGCATCCCAAATCCAACCTGGATGTTGAGGTTGCGCAGCCGGTACAGGAGCAGGAGCAGCAGCCAATTGTCCCGCAGCAGCAGCCGCTTGTTCAGCGGCTCTCTCCTTAGCCCAAGCGTAAGGGTCCTCTTCCTTCTGTTGTTCAAGAGCAGCCTCTGGATCATCATCCTCGAATTCTTCAAACTCTAAGAAGAAGAAAGCGCCGACTCCTAGTAGAACTGCAATTGCTACGACCGCTAATAGAACCCAAATCCATGTAGCCAGACCTTCAGTCAACTGTTCGCCGCTCTTCAATTTGATTTCTGAATTGTCATCTTTACCAATGAATTGACCATCCTGAGCGAAATAGATACTGTAATCTCCATCGTCACCAAGTTGTGAAGAACTAATCTCCATTTCCCAAGTTCCGTCAGCATCTACTGTAGTAGTATTCAACTGGATATCTCCCTTTAGTAGACGTGCTTTGACTTGTGAATTAGGCAGACCTCTTCCTTCGAACAAAGCAGAATCATCAAACGTTACAGAGCCTGAATCGACTCTCTGTGCAGAGAATGCTACTCCCTTAACAATGAAATTTACTTGGTATGAATAGTTAGCAGAGTCATGAATATCTCTCGCTTCAAACATAACACCTGGTAGAGACCAGTCGCTGATTTCGCTGGAAGTTTGATACATTGAATCCATTGGATTGTAGATTGCTTTGCCTTCAGCCGTAATTCTGATGTGAGATGCATAATTGTTGTCCAGTGCATTAGTAGGGTCGTCATAGATATCGAAAACCATGTGGCTATACGCCGGTCCAGTTCCATCTGAATCGTTGAAGAACTCTAACAAGTCAATTTCAACACCTGAGCCACACTTATCGAATGCACTGGACTTTTCATCGCAGAAGATGGTAACTGTATCCGACCATCCGGTTGGATCGAAGGTCGGTGCTATGTTGTCAGCATCTGTCGGGTTGTCTATTACCACTCGAACAACTTGAACTAGAGAATAATCGACACCGTCGTAAGCTTTTACATGCACCTCATATTGTTGATCGTGAATCAAATCGCTAGTGTCCCAGTAGACCATCCAAGCACCATTTGGCTGGAATGAAGTGATAGGATCTGGGCCGCTGTTCAATTCAATTCCACTCGCTAAGTCGAAGATTGATACTTCGACTCTTGTGACTTGTCCGTCATTGTCACGTGCAACACCACTGATGATTGTCTCTTCATCGGCTCTAACGCTTTCCATTGGTAGAGGTTCGCTAATCTGGATAATTGGAATACGGTTATCGTTATCGATTGTGATTGTTACAACATCCGGTGAACAGATGTCTACAGATTCGTGACAATAATTGGAATCACTAGCCCACACTGTGAAAGTGTAGTCTCCACTAGGTAGAGATGAGAAATTCCAAGAATCGGACCAAACTGATCCGCCACCACTGTTACCAGGGTAGTTGGCAGAGTAGTTGTTTGGACCAGATACACTGAACCAGATATCTCTGATATCGCTTCCTTGGACACCACTGTAGTCATCGGAAGCAGTACCGCTGAACATTACTTCTTGACCATCATGAAGCGAACCATCTAATGGAGATTCCAAAACGATGGTTGGAGCATTAATATTCAATTTGAAAACACGAGTGATAACTGTTGATTCGTCTAACCCATCAAAAGAACGGATTCTGAAAGTAACATCTTCTTCGAAGTGGTTACCCATGTCATATTCGTAACTCCAGGACTTGTAAGGCCAGTTTGTCATATTCACTTCACCATTTGCGCCCGATGTATCAGTTGCCTCATACCAATCGACCTTTCCATGCGGCTGAATCTGAACTTTCTTGACATCTCCGAATTGCTTCAACCATGAATCATAGTCGTTGAAATATGGCCCAGCCTCTCCATCATGTGCGCTACCTGAAATTACGATTGACCTTGCGAATGAAGTTCCATCATTCTGGTCAATGCTTACCGATGGGGCAATATTTGTCAAAGATATTACTTCATCAACCATGCCGGTCAAAGTGAAATCATCAGTGGCTGAGCCTTTGCCGAATTTCTTTGCATCAACTGTATAAGTAGGCATTTCTCGACCACCATTTTGACAATCTGGGTCTTGGCCGTCAATCAGAGTATCTCCATCATTGTCCGACCCATCGCCACAGGAATCTTCTCCAGAATCTGTTGCGACGTGATTCCAGTTAGTGTCGATATGGAAGTTAGAAGGAAGAGTTACCCACGGAGTGTAGCCGTATGAGTCAGTGCTCATGTTGTACAATGGCTTACCATTCGCATCTTTGATAGTCACTAGAGCATCAGAAACCTGTGAATTGTCTGCCTTGACTTGGTAACGGACCAATTCACCTTGTTCTACTTGCACTCCCCATGCAGTATTCTGGTTCTGAATATGAATCTTTGATCTGTCTAAGTTTTGAACATCGGAATATGTGAATGTTGTCGCGTTTGGGTTGACTTCCATTGACAGAGGCATGAATTTAGGTGGCCATTCAGCTGTTAGAGGAGCCCGGATACATTCGGTGGTATCCCAAGGACATTCTGCACCGCCCCAGGATAGTGAAACCGGATACAATTCACCTCCTGTTGGGTCTGGCATGAATTCACTCTGGACAGCAACTCTTGACTCAGTCACATTGTAAATTTGCGAAGCATTAGTGTAAACATTCTCTGAGAAATAAGCAATAGAACCGTATTTGTTACCATAGTTGTCATCGTAAAGGCTGACATTTGCAGCGAAACCGCCGACTTGAATATCGTTACCTTGAGCGTTTACTATTCCGCCTTTGATTCTGAAACCATCGCCTAGGTTGTTAGTAACCGTGTTTCCGATGAATGTTGCAGAAGACATGTAGACGTGGAAAGCAGGGCAAGCAAAGTCGCCACCATACATGGCAACTGAATTACAAGTTCCTGTATTGTTTGAGACGATATTGTTAGCAAAGTATAGTCTTGCCTTGGTTGGAGAAGGTACGTTCCATCCCTGGTCCTTGTGGTGGTATTCACCAATTAGTACTGGTTCTTTAGCAGTGTTCAGAATTGTGTTGTTTTCGGCAGAGACATCAGATTCTCCATAAACCCAAATTCCGTTCCATCCACCAATTGGGCCGATGACGTTGTTGTTAATCTCGACCATTGAACTTCTTATGCCTAATCCAGATCCTTCTGCCGCTCCCGAAATAGTGTTGCGCTCAGCGACTACAATAGCTCCATCGTAAGCGGTTATTCCAGCTCCATCAGTAGGGGTGATTGTGTTATCGGAGATTACGAAAGTCTGAGTCTGGCCGTTTGTGACCAAGTGAGAGTTTGTATCGATTGCGTTACACTTTGTAGTAACTGTGGAGTTTGTTAAGTAACCACTGCTTGAACGTAGGAAGGCCCCATATGAATTCTCAGTAATCGACAATGTATCCATTCTGACGAATGAGTCTTCCAAATATACTGCAGAACGTCCGCCGCCTTGTGAACCACAATCGGTCTCTTCACCAGTGAAGGCTGAATTTAGAATTTGCATAACAACCAGACCAGCACCTGCACCATAGGCTTGAATTGCTGCGCCATGATAGCCTTGGGTGTCAATTCCAACTGCAAAGGTCCCGCCATCCAATGTTGGAGATGCACCGTTGAATGCTAGAACGTTAGTTGTGTTTGTATCCTTGAAGGTTGGATTTGTAACACTAAGACTTGCACCATCAAAAACCATGGCTCCATACTTGATTGTTCCTTGACCGTCTATATCGACTGGTATTCCATAAGCTCCGTCTAGTGTTACGTGATTCATTCGTGTTAGGGATTGGTCAATAGTAGAAGCAAGATAAATCCCGGATCCACATGCCATATCTGGATTGTAAACTCCTGTTACGTAGCAACTACCTGTCTGATTAGGAGCAGTTGATGCTGCACCCCAGATGAATCGTATTGGCGACCCAGTACTTGCTTGAGATGAACCGCATGCAGAATCTCCGGCACAAATTGAACCTTGAATCTGGATGCTCTTGTTAGCAGGAATATTGATTGTAGTTCCTGCATTGATAATCAATTTAGCACCGCCTGCAACCAGTACATCGCCATCTAGGTTCATTACTCCAGTCCAAGTCTCAGTACCAGTTATTGTACCGGAAGATGTTTCATTTACTGCAGACACGACAGGAGCAGTAGTAACCATCGCTAAAAACAACGACATTAGGAAAATACTGACTAAACCAATACTCTTACTTTTTTGGACGTTCAATGACATGGTAATACCCTCTAACAAAACCTCCACTTGCAGGACCGACTTAACACATTGGGAAAGAAATCAATTGGTTTGTATCAAATGAAACTTATTTGTATCATAATTTCAGACTATAAAAAGTAACATAATATCAAATATGAAAAATAATATCTTTGGTCAAAGGTGCACGCTGTGAGTGCAGTACCCCGATAATACAATCAACAGAGATCATTGTCTCGAATTTCATTCAGCCATTCTTGCCCATTTATTGACCCATATCCCCATTGTGAATCGTGTGAAATCCCAGACTCAAGAGGGTCTGCAGAATTC
>JAACDL010000224.1 GCA_009936765.1 Methanobacteriota archaeon | reverse complement strand
GACTCCCTAAGAAAAACTTCAGTAGTTTTTCTATCGTTTCAGGACCATCATTAACTGCTCCTGCATTAGCATCAAATCAAGAGGCTGCAGAGATTCCAATTGGTTTAGTATTGAAAGGAGATCATTTAGAAATACGTAGTGGAGAATTAATTCCAGCAGATGGGAACATAATTTCGGGAACTGGTTCAATAAACCGTGCACCCCTTACAGGTGAATCAGTTCCAGAAGACGTATCTCAGGGGGATGAACTTCAGGCGGGATTAACATTAGCACGCGGACCAGTTACAATTGAAGTAACTGCGGTAGGAGAAGATACTAGGCTTTCTGAACTTATTGACAAGGTCCATTTATTCAAGGAAAAGCCTACTAGATTGCAAGGGGCCTTGGAGAACTTTACTGCAATATGGGTTCCAATAGTATTATTTGGCGCAGTTTTGGCATGGCTAGTCCAGCCAAATGCGGATTGGAAAATTATCCTTTTACTTTGGGTAGTCGCTTGCCCTTGCGCCCTTCTTCTAGCATCTCCTGTGCCTCATGCTGCTAGTATTTCACAGGCAGCAAAGTCCGGGGCAATAGCACGCGGCGGCGATGTCCTAGAATCCTTATCCAAGGTGAATCTAGCACTACTCGATAAAACAGGAACTCTTACCTCAGGTAGGCCAAGAATCGGGAAGATGACCCTAGCACGTGGTAGGAGGAGAGATTCAGCAATAGCCTTGGCCGCTGGCCTAGAAGCATCATCCAACCATCCTTACGCACAAGCGATTATCGCTCTGGCAAAAGATGAAGATGTCTCCCCTACGGCTCTAACCAATATTTCTGATGGAGAAGAAGGTGTTCACGCTAAGATGAAGGATGTCGATGTTGCATTTGTTCGAGCAGACAAATCATTGGTAACTGGCAAACTTCTCGAAGGTTTGGAAGAAGCGCTGAGTAACGGGCACGGAGCAAGCCTACTTCTGAAAGAACAAAAGCCAGTAGCACTGTTTACATTCATTCACGATGATTTACGGCAGGGTACAGACGAAATGGTCAAGGCTCTTTATGCTCAAGGAATCAATGTTGAAATTTTGTCTGGTGACAATCAAGACTCAGTGAGTGCGCTTGCTAAGACTATCGGGATTCCCGAATCTGCAGCACACGGAGAGATGACGCCCGAAGGTAAAGTGCAATGGGTGCAAGATCGTTCCAAGACTCACATTACAATGATGGTTGGAGACGGGTTTAATGACGCTGCAGCAATGGCAGCAGCGGATATCGGTATCGCAATAGGAACTGGAGAGTCTGCCAATCTAGAAGCGGCAGATGTTTTGATTCCAGGTGATGACCCTCGCCTAATATCAGATCTAATTACGCTATCAAAGCGTACTCATTCGGTTTTAATTTCTAATATCGTATATTCGGTTTTTGTTACGGCGATGCTCGTTTATGCAGTACTAGCTGGAATAAATGAAAACCTGGCTTTCGGCGTTCTTGTCCATGAATTGAGCGTAATTGGCGTAATAATCAATGGAGCCAGACTGTCCGGAAGCGGAGGTACCTTTGCACTGATAGTCGATATTGGGAAATCGATATGGACTGGAACTATAAACGCGTATAGATCATTATTGACCCCGTTTTGATAGTTAAACAAACGCTACCTTCAAGCCTCATGGCCAACAAGACCCAAACAACGGTGGAGTAAGATGGCGAGAATTCATGCAGACCCGGTCAGCACTTCTTTGATGCATCCAACCCGCCGTGCGCTCTATGTTGCCCTTTTAGAGGCGGATGAGTACACAACTGTTCAGTTGCAAAAAATCGTTGGCGTAGACAGGTACAACCTTTACCATCATCTAAAGAAATTAGAATCTCTTGGATTAGTTATGAATCACCGCGACCAGGGAAGAACTCGATGGTGGTGTGTTATCGATAGAGTGCCATTGCCAAACGATGGCAGCGCCGTATCTAGTGACAATACACTGGGTACTATCGATCTAAGTAACCCTAGAGTCCAGGCTGCAGCAAGAACAATGCTACGAGAACTCTCGGAATTATCCGGTAAAGCAATCAATTTTGATTCTGCAACTCTCGAAAGTTTAGAAATAACAGGTCGCAAGAATTGAATGTAACAATTTCAGAAGTAATGAGGTGTTAGGATTGACTGAGATAGAAGAAGAAGAAACTCCAGGAGTAGAGTCAAGAATTGCAACTCCTGACTTATCTTGTCCTCGTTGTAATAATCTGTTACCTAGTGGTTTGGGAATTATCACATGTGTCATG
>JAACDL010000047.1 GCA_009936765.1 Methanobacteriota archaeon | reverse complement strand
CTTGCTCAAATAGCGGCTGAAAGAATAGGCGGAATGCGTGAGAAACAGATTACAGAGGAAATACAAGTTGAAGATTTGAGTGAAGACTTAGGGGTCCTCAAAGACGGGAGACCGATTTGGGCAGAAGTATTGGACTCACAGAGAGGATACTCAACCAATTCAACAGATTTTGGAATGAAAGATTTGTCATTCAAGCCACAGTGGCCGCCAGTACAATACTTATCAGAACACAATACATGGAAATCATGGCATGTTGTCGAAGAGAATTCAAGAGCATCTAGTGCCTGTGAAAAGGTGATTAGCAAACCTGGAACTTCAATGAACCCGTTACTTGTTTTAGGCGAAAGTGGTTGTGGTAAATCACACATACTCAGTGCCTCAGTTCAGGCAATGATCCGAAGACAAGATGGCAATGTACACCTACTATCAACTTCAGCAATGAGAGGCTGGGACTCCCTCCCACAAGGCTGGGAAGAAGCCGTAGCACATGCAAACTTGATTGCGATTGACGACCTTCATCTCGCTGAAGAAAGAATTGCTACAGAAATAGGCATGCTGATAGATTATGCACTTAATTTAGGAGTTCAGGTTATTGCAACATCTCGAGTTGATTCTAACGAATGGCAAGCTAGAAGGCTATGGGAAGTTATGCGTTCAGCCACTAGCATATGGATTAGAAGTCCAAGTTCTTCATCCCTGATTACTCATCTGCGAAGATCTGCTAGCGGAAGAGCCCTTTTGCTTGATGACTCGATGTTGGCCAAGATAGTTGCATTCGGTGGCGGAGATTGGCGAGGCACAGATAGCGCTTTTGAGAAGGTCGCTCTTGCAATTGAATCTGGTGAACGTGTTGTTACTAGCGAAGATGTAGGGAGCATACTAGATGATACTCCCGTTCAAATCACAGAACAAGAAATATTCACCCAGAGAGAAGACCTCGAAGAAATCGCATCACGCGTAATTACAGAGACTCTGGACCATGTTTACACCGGCTCTGATATTGGAGGAGTAGAATTGAATTCACCATTGCCTGAATTGGAAGACGGGTGGGAGGTTCCAGAGATGACAATCGAGGAAAGAAGCGATTTGCATCAAGTTCTAGTTGGTGAAAATCTAATTCCACATGTCACAACTACTTTGACTGTAGATGAGAGAGAAGATTTCCTAGTAAATCGAGAATCTGGAATTTCAGGACTAGACAGAGTTAGAGTTAACGAAACTGCTGCTAGTATTGACAATATTACCGAAACTATGTTCCAAGAAATGAGTGAGCAGCATTTGAGTGAATCCAATCAATTAGCTGAACTCGAAAACGAGATGACGCAATTGGTTGAATCTAGTAAAGAAGCATCTGTAGAAGAGTTGATTCAAATCGCCGACAGAGTTGGTGAAATCGAATTACTACTGGGGAATGTCTCTCAGTTACCAAACTACAACATGCTAACTCCGATTGTTCGCCTTGAACCACAGGGTGAATAAAATGAATCCATCATGGTGGATGGCTGGCGTTCCATTTGCTTGCCAACCAGATTGTGGAAAGTGTTGTGATGAACCTGGTGGAATTGTATATTTGCGCCCTGAAGATGCTGAAATTATGGCACAACACCATGGCCTAGAAGTTGCTGATTGGTTGCAAAGAGATTGTAGACAAACCTTAGATGGCAGGTGGGTTTTGAAATCCGATCCTGTAACTGACATCTGTATTTATTTGGATGAGCAAAAGAAATGCACCACATATGAAGCGAGGCCTGCCCAATGTAAATCGTATCCCTTTTGGGCAGAAAATGTTCGTTCAGATAGGTCTTGGAGAAAGACAGTTAGTGAATGCCCCGGCCTAGAATCTGAAGAGGCATTCATCATAAGTGGGGACACAATTCGAACCAAAATTATTGAAGACCGAGATGCATCTAGAGGGTTCCGACAATGGCCTCCTAAATCTAGATGAAATTTTCCAAATATAGCCCGCAAATTGTGCCAGAAACTAGGTGTTGTAAAACACACCTAAATGGCTTCTGAAGAACAAATCTAGCGTCGCACTTATACAGAAGCCTCTTGTCCCTATGTTCGGATGGTGAATTCATGAGTGAGGAAGAGTCTCTACTTGACTTGACCACAGCCCACCTGAATACAGGACTGCGAGGAGTACCAGTGGGCACTTGCAGAACATCATATGTCACTCCAGGCGAGGGAGTACATTATTGCGGATATCCAATCAGCGAATTAGCAATGATGTCGCCAGAAGACATAGTATTCTTACTGTTTCACAAGGAGTTACCGACCTTAGAACAATCCGTTGAGTTCCGTGAAGAACTACAATCAAGAGGAGCAATTCCTGAAGGATTGGAACAGGTACTTGCTACTCTCCCAAAGGATGGACACCCAATGGATTGGTTGTCTATTGGAATCCATACACTTGGAATGTTAGGCGGAGTTGACGATTGGCGAGAGGATGCCATGAACCTCATCGCTAGAATGCCTAGATTGATGGGCCTAATATTCAGATACAGAGAAGACCGTAGTGAAAGCATCCCTGCTGATGATTTATCTCTACCGTTAGTTGGCAGGTTTACCAACACAATCGACCTTAATGGAGTGGATAAAGCAGTTATGAATCGCGTTCTATCCACATATCTCGTACTACACATGGACCATGGTGGAGGAAACCTCTCTACATTTGCAGGTAAAGCAGTTGCTAGTGGTCATGCAACGGTATACTCATCAATGGCTGGTGCAATGAATGCACTATCTGGCCCTCTTCATGGAAGAGCGAATCAATCATGTTTCGAATTTGTCCAACGTATAGGAACATCAGACCCAGCAGAAGTCGAGAGGTTTGTTCGTGGGGAGTTGGAATCTAAGCGCCCTGTATTCGGGTTTGGCCATGCTGTACTAAGAAGCGAGGACCCACGTGCTACAGCTCAATTCGCACTTGGTGAAGAAATCTGCCCTGATGACGAATACTTCAGAACGATCAGAGTTCTGAGACAAGTTGCTCCAATGGTTCTTTCTGAAAATCCAAAAATCAGAAACACAAATGCAAATGTCGACATTGCAAGTGGAACATTGCTTAATTTCGTCGGCTTGAAAGATGCTGAATATTACACTACTTTCTTTGGTTGGGCTAGAGTTGCAGGTATCGGTGCGCAAATTGTCGATGAAAGAACAATAATGAGAAATGGAAAGGGCATCCCAATTTACCGACCTAAGTATATCGCTGAAGAACAAACTCTTCGTCACTTAGATTGAATCACAGGCCTGGATGTTTTTCCACATCCTCTGTGACCAATCATTCTAACAGCGTTCCAACCTAGTCTCTCATCACTAATTTCATGCCATGGAGTTACATTTTCAGGAATAATTCCTTTCCGTAAATCCGCTTCTTCTTCTTCGCTAAGAGGCATCGTGGCAGGTCTCAACCAACGAGCGCTACCACAGGGTAATTTCATCTGAGAATCTGGATAATCGGTCAATAGTGAAAGTCCCGCCTCTAGTAAATCTCTTTCCAATTCAGGGTGACCTGGCCACACATAAACTGGGAATCCATTACGAACCTTTGTCAAACGTTTCAATTGCCGTCCTTTGAGACCTACCGGCATTCCAATGTGAAGATATTTTTTCAACCCTTCAAAATAATCTACTGCGCATGGCATCATAGGTGCGCCAGATCTTTTCTGAGAACGTAATAATCGGGCAAATGAATAAGCAATGAATTCTGG
>JAACDL010000223.1 GCA_009936765.1 Methanobacteriota archaeon | reverse complement strand
TTACGCTGACACTGACGACCAATTATGTCCGTCTTGTGGTTCAAGTAGGCCTATGGTGGAGGCTTAATTTTGAGTTTCTTTAGAGTATCTGGAATCCTAGAAACTATTTCGACCATTTCTTTATTTTTCATCGCTATGCCGTTGAAATACATTGGCGGGAATGAAATTTTGGTGAAAATAATCGGACCCATTCATGGTGGATTATTTATTCTATACATTGTTCTAGTTTGGTGGGAACAGCGTCAGGGTCGAATGGATATGAATACTGCAATCAAGGGAATGATTGCAGCAATTCCACCGGGTGGGCCAATTTGGTTTGAAAGAAAACTTGCTCGTAAAGAGGCCGAATCTTCGATTTGAATCCGTTCAATATAGGCGGTAAAACAAACTAATGGGTCCCCTTATCGGGAGTTATGTCCAATGTATGGGTCGTAGACTCAAATTGCTTCATTCATGTTGGTTCAATGGCGCCAGACAACTTTCTGAAAGACCTTTCAGGTATATTGGAATCAGGGGACTCGGCTCTCTATGTTACTCCAGGGGTGCATGACGAAGTCAGAACAGTACGTTTCCAAAGATGGGCTGGTCAACCGAACCTATTGGAAAAGTTCAGGGATATTTTGATCACAGTAACTATTGATGAAGCAGAGGTAAGGGCTCTTGCTCAGCATATTGGTGAGAAAGCATCACCTCAAGATGTGGATTTATCATTAATGATTCTAGGCTCAAAATTAGCGCATGAAGGCAAGAAAGTTACTCTTGTATCTGATGATTATAAGATGACTACAACTGGCGAAAAAGCAAATTTAAATTTTGAAACATGCCCGCCATCTACCTTTTTACAACGGTTGGCGGACTTAGGTAACAGTGGTCAAAGGTCAAGATTGCGTAGTCTATCTCGAAGGGTAAGAGCCGCTGAAATGCGTTACGCTATCAGTAGGGCAGGGCAATATGACATTCAAGCAAAACTCACTTGGATGGTAGACTCATTACTCTCATCTCGTGTTGCTCTTTCAGAAGACGCGGAGGATGTAACATCTTCAGATGAAAGTAAATTGATTTCAGCTCTTAACCGTTCAATAAGAGGAGAGAAAGTCAAGAACTCAATGCTCAATAAATTAGGGTCATTACCCGATATCTGCGCTCCAGTGATTCGATTAGACGAACACCTTTCTTCAATGACTTCGGGGGGGACTTCAGATGATATTAATCATGCATATGATTCATCAGTTGAACTACTAAGTGAGATTTTAGAGATTACAGGAAATGGTCTGGCTCCACTAGGAGAAGAGATGGCAGAACTTGCACACAGAGCAATGGCGGGTCATCTATATCGTATGGAATCTGCATTAGGAATGCTTTCGAAGATGTCTGGTAATTTGCGTGTATCGCGTTTGCACTTATCGCGCGCATTATACAATGCAACACTCGTAGATGATATGGGTGCTGAAATGAGGGCTATGCATCAATTGGGGTTACTAGCAATCGCAGCAAGTAATTGGCACCGTGCAGCAATGCTTTTCGAAACTGCAGATAGGCAAAGTCAGGTCATTGGAGTTAATCGCCTTGGACACTTAGTCCTAGCAGGAATATCTCGGCACCTATGTGGTGATGAAGATCTTGCTAAATCTCATTTAGATGCTGCAAATGATATTGTAAGTGAAGACCAAGTAGAAGCGATTTCAGTTCTCACAACTATTGGAAACTCACTCTTAGCAATTGATTGCCCAGGATTAGCAATCGAGATACTTGACGAAGCAATGGAGTGCGCTATTGAATCAGGTCAACAAGATAAGTTGGATATGCTTGCAGAGACATTGTTACTTGCAAATACTGCATTGAACGATAATGATATTTCACAATATGAGGGCCTCAGACAACTACTCGATGGTCTAAATCATATCTCAAAAGAAGCATCTGAAGAATTCGCATCTAAGATTTCAGATATCGATAAACGTGCTTCTGAATTATCAAAACCTCTTGATGAGACTTGGAATGAATGGCAGGATGCATCAAGGCTGATTCCATCAGGTTCACCTCTAATTGTATTGCGAGTGGATGCAGATGAAGCAGGCCGGAACCTGATAATTTCTCATCATTCTGAAATTGGGGCAATAGGGTTATGGCTTCCAGAAGGTGGCGTTATTGCAGCTCCTGGTAACTCAATTATGGTCCATGACAGTCGAATAAAGGTCGCTCCACCAACAGATGAGTTACGAGAAACTCACAATATTAGAGGGGTAGTGGCTGTAGAAGACTCATCAGCGCTTACATTCACTGCGAATACCGAAGATATAATGGAATAATCATTCGAGGCCTTGTGTTTGACTA
>JAACDL010000046.1 GCA_009936765.1 Methanobacteriota archaeon | reverse complement strand
ACTGAGATTACAAGATTGATGTCTTACTTGTGTGGAGTATGTATGTCGATTTGCGTGGCTATGTCTCTACTACCGTTACTGAACTCATCAGCAAGATTGGCGCTGCAGAATAACGTTACTCTGGTTACTGAAGAAGAGTAAGAGCGGCCCCACCGCGATTCGAACACGGGTTCGTGGCTCCGCAAGCCACTGTGATATCCAGGCTACACTATGGGGCCAGTGCAGTCTCGGCGACCTGCCTTTCCCATTTAAGCGCGACGGGCGCATCATATCCGCCATTCAAATTGAGTCCACTGTTTCTCTTTTGCGAGAGATTTCAGTCCGCCTTCTGCGTTTACAGCGACTGGATTTCCAGTAATAGACATGAAAAAGGAATCTGCGTGCGTGTTTCCATATCCCCAACAATCAGCTAGGTCATGACCCATGGATTTGGCGTCCTCTTGTACGATTGGGACTTTTCCTTTGCGGCGTGGTACGCTCCATCCTCGTTCAGAACCACTCATTATGCCTGTCATCTCTTCAGGTCCGCAGCCATAGACTCCATCCATTCCCAAATGGTCAGCCATTGCTTGAGCCATTGGCATTACTGTAGCAGTAACCAACACGAGCCTGTGTCCTTGTTCTCGATGCCAATCTAATCTTTCAAGTGCATCTTTAGTTACTCTATCTGACAATTTTGACTCCACTAATTCAGATGATAATTGATGTAGGGTTTCCCAATTACATAGTGCAAGATGCCCTCTGTTTCTAGCGGCATCGTAAACGGAACGTGCTCGTAATAGATTCCCAATAAACCCAAGCGACCACATTGTTGCACCGAGAGGTATTCTCCAAGGTCTTCTCTTGGAAAGGAGTGCTGTAAGGCTTTTTTCACTCGATGCATCTAGGAGGGTGCCATCGAGATCGAAGTATGCCGTAACCCCAGCCATGTTACGATGTCAGAGATGAGACTCTTTCAGACTGTCGATTCATCACAATCTTCTGGCCCGTAAACTCTTCTTCCTGCTACATGGTCTTGCCACCAAACAAGATGTGCTTTCAAATGGCGAGGAATGAAGAAACCTATTTTCCTAGGAGTTAGCCCATGGTTCCTTAATTTCTTATCATGAGTTAAGTGGGCTACAATGGTCTGAGCACTACATCCTGGATTAGCAAATACAAACCTCTTTACTTCATCTTTCAGTCTCTGCAGTCGTGCCTTTTTTTGAGTACCTTGACCAATTGTTGGTGGTGACATAATTTGTACATTTCAGTCAACCCATATCAAACACTAGGGCGAATACCCAATGCCCCGGCATAATGCGAGAGATTTTGAATACCCGCCCTCTCGGCATGTTTGGTCATCATGGTAGATTCCATCAATATCAAGCGTGTCAACGTTCGCGATTACCTCTCCATCGACCTAGAAGTCTGGATGAACAATCCGGACGATATGGATTTCAGACCGGTTGCTCATGTTAATGGAAACAGGTTCTCAGTATCATCTGCGACAACCGGTGAAGAGATGGCTAGTGTTGATTTAGACGATGACCAACTTGAGGCTGCAGAAAGAGAGCGCAAGGTCGAACTTCGTGTAAAGTTCAGTGTCCAAGGAATGCATGGAAGATTGAATAAAATTCATCCAATAATCGCTGACGGAAAGGCAAAGAAATTAGCTAATGCTAACTGGAAGACTGTCCAACCAATACAATTCAGTTGATTACTCGTAAGCCACTTCGGTAAGTACCGGAGTTAGTATAGTAATTACAATCGTTAGTTTCCAATCATTACCAGTATCTGGGTCTGGCTGGCCCGGGAATTGAGAGTCTGGGTTGGCGTTTTGAGCAACTATTGTCCAAATCCATTCACCTTGACCAAAGCGGGCTCCAGGCTCATTTAGTAAACCTCGCAATAACTCCTCTTCGCTATCTGCTTCAAGAATTCCTTCTTCACCACTAGGATTCAAACCACTAGCGTTTAATTCAGCAGTTGTGGTTTCGTTTCTTGTAATATTACCTGGGCTTGTTTCAGCACTCTTTCGGTATCCATCATCTACGATGTTTAGTGAAAGTGTGAAGTCATCAGGTGGTAGAATTAAGTCTTGGTCCAATTCTAACAATGCGTCATAAGCCATTATCCTGACACCGTCGCCCGGAGTCATATTGTCACTCCAGCTTTCACCTTGGTCGAGATAATCATCATAATTCCATTCAAGAGTATTCTGTACCCACGAAACCTTGTATCTGCGAGTTTGCACTTCGATTGTAAATTGTTCAGTAGCGACTCCGCCCTGCCTGTCATCAACTGTTACCGAACCAATGATGGTGCCGCTTGATTCTGTTGGCAGGTAGACCGTCTCTTCTTTAGAATCGATGTCGTTTCTAGCATCGCCATCTCCGTCAGTATCTTCTAAGAAATTAAGGTCCCATTTGAAATCCATTGGAGCACCTTCCGGATCTGCTGTCCTTGAAGCATCAAGGAGTACGATATCTCCGCTGCGAACCACTTCTGGGACTGAGAGGTTTAGCACAGGGGCTCCGTTAACACGGACCAAAACACTGGTTGTATCGGACCCGCCTTGATCATTGGTTACTGTTAATTTAACATTAAATTGACCAGCCTTTACGAATTGATGTGAGGTAAATCCTGCAAGCGTTGTTATTTCTGTCCCGTCGCCGAAGTCCCAAGCGAACTCTGTTATGACGCCCTCGATGGCATCGGAGTCACGAGCGTCAAATGTTACTTCTTCGCCTTGCTGAATATCAGATGGAGTTGCAATAAGAGTTGCCCTTGGCTCAACTGTGTTATCTAAAACGCTAGTACATCCTGCTAGCAATTGAACCAAAAGTAGGGCTGTTAACAACAAGCCTCTCTTTCTGTCCATAAGATGTCCTAGAACGCTTCATATCTAATAATGCCCCCTATATGGATAGGATTTACTGTATTAGATTTCTACTTCTTCGGGTAAGTCACCTATTATCTTGGCATCAACTAGCATATCTTCTATTTCAGTATCCTCTGCTGTATTCAAGTCGTAATTTGATTCCAGTTCATCATCTAGTAATGCACTAACATCGACTTCTCCTGCGTCATATTCAGGAGTGGTCTCAACCACCAACTCGGGTGCTAATTCGACTTCGGCTGAATCTAATGCTGAGAGAGTTTCTGCGAAAAGAGCATCTTTATCCAGTTCGGGTAATTGAATAGGCTGTTCAGTTACAACTACCGGCTTGCCAGGCTTTTTCTTGAACCAATCTCTGATGCCCATATTTTGCTCTCCTACTATCGAAGAAATAGAAATTGCGTAGTGATGTTCATTTGGGTCGGACTTTACCCTATACCATGGT
>JAACDL010000008.1 GCA_009936765.1 Methanobacteriota archaeon | reverse complement strand
TGTAGCATCAATTTTAATAGTGCAAACATCGTTTACATTTGTATTAATTCCTGCAGTAATTGCCATTTCTAGGTCATACACTGAATCTTTGAGAATGAAGGACTGGTATTCAGATAACTCAACAGTACAATCTCCAATCTCAACCATTGCTTGCCATGTCCAATCGCCATCAGCTGATGAAAGACTTGTAATTTCCACAGTAGAGGTTGTGTTATCTCCTGGAAGAAGTGTTTGGCCGGGTGTATGTGAGAAAGATAGGTCATGTATTGCAGTAACATTCACCACTAGAGTGGTGCTTACAGAATAATTTCCAAATACACTCGCTGCGAATAAATCGAATCCAATGTATCCTGGTTCTTGATTAGAAGGAATAATCACTTGGAGTGTTGCGTATCTCATTTCAGCAGGATTCATCGTATCCATCGAGTCATCAACAAATCTGACTAGCCAACCCTGGGGTATCGTGCCTGAACGTGCAGACCTACTATCGAGTCCATCTCCGCTAGAACTGTTACCACCGGTGCTGTTGCCGCCGGTGCTGTTACCGCCGGTGCTGTTACCGCCAGTGCTGTTGCCGCCAGTGCTGTTACCACCAGTGCTGTTACCGCCTGTACTGTTGCCGCCAGTACTGTTACCGCCTGTACTGTTACCACCAGTACTGTTACCACCAGTGCTGTTACTGTTATTTGAACCACCTCCAGTTGTCCAATTTGCCCAGAATCCTGTTATGTCGGGGGATTGGTCTGCTGATAACAAAATAGTGTCGTTTACATTTCCGCTATTTGTGATGCCAATCGATAGATTCAACTCATCCCCTGGAGCCATTTGTACTAGTCCATTATCTCCTGCTAAGTTTGCGTTGATGGCTGGCAAGTACATTGGTTGAACAGATAGCGTAACTTCTATCTCACTAGATACATTTGCATCCGGTTCATGAACCTTAATAGTCAGAATTCCAGAATCACTTGGAACGGCACTAGTTGCCAGCCTGATAGCAATAGTGGTCGTTGCTGAATAAGTTGGTATCACATTGCTAACATTTGCATCAGCAGGTATTATTTCCCATGCTGATCCAAATCCGGAAACTGCCACTGAGTAAGTTTCGATGGAGGAGCCGTTATTGTGAATTGTCAAGGTAAGATTTGTCGCTTCACCTGGCGACAAGATGACATGACTAGAATCGGTTGTTAGTCCGATACTAGGGTGTGCACTTGCTAGAGGTACTAGCGGTGCGAGGGCCATGACCAAGACCAAGATGAGAGCATTCACACGATGCGACATGATGTTTGCGACTATATGCTGACATTTCATCCAATCGGCCCTAAGGGCCGGATAGAATCAGTTCTGAAGAGAATCTAACTTATCCTGGCTAAGAACTTCCCACGGAAATTCTCCATCAATGCCGGGAGTCCTACCAAAATGGCCTCCTGCGGCGGTAGATGAGTAAATTGGACGCAATAAATCCAACGCTTTAGCAATCGATTTAGGGGTGAAATCGAACACTGAATTCACTCGCTTCGTTAATTCAGTGTCACTTAGAGTGGATGTACCAAAAGATTCAGCACGAACGCTAACAGGTTCAGCAACGCCAATCACATATGCAAGCTGGATTTCACATTTTGATGCAAGCCCTGCTGCAACAACATGTTTGGCAGCCCATCTTGCAGCATATGCTGCCGATCTATCGACTTTGGACGGGTCCTTTCCAGAAAATGCGCCCCCACCGTGTCGCCCCATTCCTCCGTATGTGTCAACTATGATTTTCCTTCCAGTCAAGCCAGCATCGGCATAAGGCCCACCTGGGTCCGCAAAGCGTCCAGTTCCATTTACTACCAGTCGATAACCATCTGCTAGTAATTCTTCAGGAATCGCATGTTCGACAACGTGTTTTTTAATTTCTTCAGTAATGTATTCTCTTTCTGCAACTTCATCATCGCCAAAATTACTCTTCAAATTATCATCATGCTGGATTGCAATAACTACTGTGTGGACCTTTGATGGTTTACCATCGTGGTATTGTATGGTGACTTGGCTCTTGGCATCTGGTCTGGCCCATGGAAGTGTACCATCGTCTCTAGCGTTTGTCATTCTACGTGTTAGTCTTTGAGAAAGTGCGGCTGCAAGGGGGAAGTATCTACCTTCTAAGACATCGTAATTCTCTGTCTCTGTACATGCGTAGCCGAACATTAATCCCTGATCGCCAGCACCTTGCTCTGAATTGTTTACCCCTTGGCTAATATTCGCAGCCTGAGCAGTAATCTTGACAATTACTTCGCATCGACTCTCAGTTCTTGAATCAAATCCAATCGAATGTGAATCATAACCTATGGCTGCTGCAGTTTTTCGGGCTACACTTTCGTAGTCAGGATGTTCGCCAGATAGGGTAACTTCTCCAGCAAGGAGAATGAGTCCCTTCTCAACCCCACCCTTTACGCTAGTTTCGACAGCAACCCTTGCGTTATTATCGATTGACAAACAGGCATCTACTATTGCGTCGCTTATCGCGTCGCATAGCTTGTCTGGATGGCCAATTGCCACACTTTCAGAAGTGAATAGCTCATCTGCCATGTATAATTGGCCCGGATTATCCTCTATAAAATCTATGTTTTAACCAGCGATGACTTCTTGTCCGAAAGTGTCACGCCCCTAAGCATGGCGAGCGACACAGTTTGGCATCCGACCTCATTTCGAACTCATACTTTAGGCCAAATTCAGTCCGATGGTGAATCCTTAGTGGGTTCTGAAGTAACCATTTGTGGATTCATGGAAGCAAATCGTGGTAAAGGCAAAATATGCTTCATGGATGTTCGTGACGGGACAGGGCGAGTACAAATTTTCCTTAAGCAAGGAGCAATTAGCGATGAGGAGTTGGAAATGGCTCAAGGACTATCCCGGGAATCGACAGTTCAGATAGTTGGAGAAGTTGCTCAGAAAAGGCCACCTAAGGTTGCAGAAGGGGAACCGACTCCTCCACCTACATACGAAGTTGTAGCTTCAACATTTACTGTTCTAACTCAGGCTGCAACACCCCTGCCCCTCGGAGTTACAGACACCGTGTCAATTGGATTAGACACTCGATTAGACAACAGATTCCTCGACCTTCGCAGATCACATGTCCATGCAATGTTTACTCTTAGGCCGAAAGTTTTGCAGTATGGAAGAGACCATCTGATTACTGAAGGGTTCAAGGAGATTAACTCTCCAAAGATTATCGCTTCAGCATCTGAGGGAGGAACCAATCTTTTCCCTATGATGTATTTCGATACACCAGCATTCCTTTCACAAAGCCCACAATTGTACAAACAATTGACAATTCTAGGTGGCATGGAGAGAGTATTCGAAATCGGTCCTGCATTTAGAGCA
>JAACDL010000222.1 GCA_009936765.1 Methanobacteriota archaeon | reverse complement strand
ATGCCAGTCGTCTTCTGAACCGACTCCGCAATCTCTTCCTGATGCAAAATTGACGAATTCAAGTATTTCTGAAGAAGGAGTGCCTGGGCCGAAAATTGCTCTGACACCTGCTGCAAATAGAGGTGGACGGTCAGACTCCGGAATGATTCCTCCTCCGAATACTACCACATCTCCAAGACCTGCTTCACGAAGAAGTTGACACACCTTAGGGAATAAGTGACTGTGGGCACCAGATAATGAAGAAAGACCTACAAATCTCGCATCTTCATCCAATACTGTTCTGATAATTTGGTCAGGAGTTCGGCGTAATCCTGTGTAGATTACTTCGTGTCCACCATCGCGTAAAGCCCGTGCTACAACTTTCGCCCCACGGTCGTGACCGTCAAGGCCCGGTTTGGCTATCACTATGCGTTGCCGCTCTCCCATATTGTGGCGTGTGTAAGAGCGTCTATGAAGCGGTTGCGGTGTAGAAATGCACACACAAGCAATAAGGAGGGGCTATCACTGACTCGATTTGGCGAAGGCATGATGGGTACCGAAGACAGACTACGGGACTTGCGAGCGAGAAAGGCTCGTGTTGAAGCTGGCGGCGGACAAGTAAGGGTCGACGCTCAACACAAAAGAGGCAAAATGACCGCGAGGGAGCGCCTCGAAATGCTTCTTGACGACGGCTCATTCCAAGAGATGGATGCTCTTGTTGAGCATCGATGTCGAGATTTCGACATGGACAAGAATGTGATTCCTGGCGACGGAGTTGTAACTGGACATGGAACAGTCAATGGAAGAGAGATTTTTGCTTTCGCTCAAGATTTCACCGTTTATGGTGGAAGTCTTGGAGAGATGCATGGCTTGAAAATTTGCAAAGTACTTGACATGGCATTGAAGACCGGCCGCCCAGTTATCGGATTGAACGATAGTGGTGGCGCTCGTATCCAAGAAGGAGTTGCTAGCCTAGGCTCATATGCTGAAATTTTCTTTAGAAACGTTAGAGCGAGTGGAGTAGTACCTCAAATCAGCGTCATAATGGGCCCTTGCGCAGGTGGAGCAGTATACTCTCCGGCTATTACCGACTTCGTGATAATGGTTGACAAAACTGCACATATGTTCATCACTGGACCTGAAGTTATCAAGACAGTTACCAATGAAGAAGTTTCATTCGAAGATCTTGGCGGAGCAGGAACTCATGGCAGCAAGTCAGGAGTTTCTCACTTTACTGCACAAGATGACCAAAGTGCGATTGATCTTGCACGTGAACTGGTGGATTTACTACCATCAAATAACATGGAAAAGCCACCGGTGAAGAAAACTAGCGACCCTGCAAATCGAATTTGCGAGAAGTTGGATTCAATCGTACCTGAAGACCCAACAAGGCCATATGATGTCAAGGATGTAATTACAGAGATTCTTGACGATGGAGGGTTCCTAGAAGTCCAAGAGAATTGGGCAGGCAATATTGTTGTAGGATTCGGACATCTAAATGGGTCGACTGTTGGAGTTGTAGCAAACCAACCAAAGATGCTTGCTGGATGCTTGGACATAGATGCAAGCGATAAAGCAGCAAGATTCGTAAGATTCTGTGATGCATTCAACATCCCAATCATTACTCTGGAAGACGTACCAGGATTCCTACCCGGTACAAATCAGGAATGGGGTGGAATTATTCGACATGGCGCAAAGTTACTGTATGCCTATGCCGAAGCAACTGTTCCGAAGTTAACTGTGATCCTACGCAAAGCCTACGGAGGAGCATATGATGTAATGTCTTCGAAACACATTCGTGGAGATTACAACGTCGCATGGCCAAGTGCTGAACTTGCAGTAATGGGTGCTGAAGGCGCTGTTCAGATTATTCATCGGCGCAGATTGCAAAACGCCAGAGATCCAGAAGGTGAAAGGGAACGATTGATTGAGGACTTCGAAGAGAAGTTTGCTAATCCATACAAAGCTGCAGCACTAGGATACCTAGATGATGTAATTGAGCCAAATCAAACTAGAGACCGTTTATGCAAAGCACTTGCAATGTTACTTGACAAAGAAGAGTTGCGTCCTGCAAGAAAACACGGAAATATCCCATTGTGAGTTGATATTATGGCAGATAATGAGACTCTAAGAATGGCTGCAATCGCTGCAGTTTTAGCCGCATCTTCTACCAGAGACGACCCAGCACAAGCAGGAAGAAAATCTGGTGAGGCTTGGGCTGAAGACCATAGAAGAATGAATATGGGATTGTCATCACTAATGCACAAAAGGAGCGCACGCTCACCTTGGAGATGAAAATAATGAGTGAAACTAGAAAGGTCATTGTTGATGGAGAAGAGTTTGAAGTTGAACTCGAGCAAGATGGTGAAATGTGGAAGGCCACTGTAGAAGGGAAGACATTCGAAATTCAGGTTCCAGATGTTGGACCTGCT
>JAACDL010000045.1 GCA_009936765.1 Methanobacteriota archaeon | reverse complement strand
GGGATGAATGGTATAGTACAGGGAAGGCTACCTCAATCGCTTTGTGGATTGGATTCATTGCAGCGATACTCGGCTCTATCATGGTACTCATTGGTGTATTCAAAGCCAATGATACAGCACATGGAGGTGGAATAATTCTATGCGGGCTTGCAGCATCACTAATCAATGTAGGATGGTTTAATTGGATCATATTTGGTGGTAATTTCGCTGATGAAATCCCAGGAGGCGACGGATGGGCAACAGATGGTTTTGGTGTCTCAACCGGTTTCATTATGTGTATGATTGCAGGGATTTTTCTGCTAATAGTGCCTTTTATTCTTGCACGAAGTCAAGAGTTACCTATCAATAAATTATTGCCGCTAAAAGGAGGTTTTTCCGATTTGGAAATGCGACACTACCAGCCATCAGTGCGCTTGAATACTTCAATTATAATCATGCTTGCTAGCTTACTTGTTCTTTCAGGTGTGGGTCAGGGAGTTGCTTCGGCATATTTCTACTCCGATAATCCGCAATCCTCACTCAAGTACGACGATGATACTGAAACAGATAAACAGGCTCTGATTCCATGGATTTCTATCGGGGTGGAAGGTGAAGAGCATTTGCTCGGACCTATTCAAGGAAGCCTCAGTGATGGAGATTCTGTGAGTTTTTTGTTTTTTGAAGATGGTAAGGAACAGGTTCCTTCGTGGCAGAGATTTGAAATAGATTTTTACTGTGATGACGGAGGTAATGGTGAAACAGGAGCACCGAACGCACAGGAAGAAACAGACATCCTTCATTGGACAATTAGTACAAGTAATGGACAAGAATTAATCGGGAGTCTAGATTGTGATAACAGTCAACAATCCACTTTTATTGAGAACGAAGGAAATGAGGACTTCGAGAACTGGTTCGAAGGAAACCCCAATTGCCAAGACTTAATTTTTCATGATGAGGATGATGCGGATTCCTGCGTTGAAACTGCACCATTAAACAGGAACATGTTTCCAATTTCCTTGGAGTTTACCGCAGAAACTCGCGGCGATACATTGGATCAGAATCAAGACAAGGAATTGGAATTCCATAGCGAGGCCCAGTCAGGCACCTGCCAAGATACATGTCATGCCATCAAGAGAACATGGCATGTAGAATATGACACATATTGGGCTTCAGAAGATTCCAGGGAACATGAACACTATAATGCCAGTTCATAGATTCAGTGCCGCTTGGGTAACGATACAGACGCTAACCATGCGAAGGCTTGACAATGCTTGAGGCAATGCCACTAGTTTGATGAGCAGTAATCGTAGTATGAGAGCGAACAGACCAAAAGTTTGGTCCATTAGCAGAAGAACGCTGATGAATCAATGCCCCAGGGCATGGATTTTGAAATATGGATTTACAAAGAACCGTGGAACATTTAATCGGCACTTGCGAAATATTGCTGATTGGTCTACTCCTTGGAGGTTGATGCAAAGAGCACTCAGAGGAGTCATAATAGATAGACTAGAATGTCATTCAAATCAAAAGGTATGGATTGAAAAAGATTTAGCATCAAAGATACGTCATAGGATAATAGGCGCAATTTATAGACAAAAACCGGTTATTGAGGTTGTAGAGAAAAGAATTGGTAGTAAAAGTCAGTTGAGGAGTAAAATCCGAAATTCAGAAATCGATCGTTTGGTTGAAATTGCATGCTATCGTTATCATGCAGCTATGAAAACAGAACCAATATCTATGATTTTAGACGGCCGCATATCGGTTTGGTATACATTTTCTAGATTGGAGAAATCCAAATTCGATAAATTCCAATTGCATCTTGCTCCGGACTTAGTTTGGTTTAGAGGAAATAGTTGTCATCTGATGAGGTTTACTGTCCAAGGCGTTTCTAACCCGGGTGATGACCGAATGTTGGAGAATATGGCAATGGTTACGTGGGCAGAAGCCAAACAAGGACTCCCTTACAAAGCAGAAAGATTCGTTGTCGAGAACCTATATTGGAGTAGAGGGAGGTGGAACCTTTGGAGCAATAGGGCGAATTCTAAACTTGTACTAGATTCATCCAAAATGATTCTCAAAGATATGAATGCAATGATTGAATTACATGACAGACTAGGAACATCTTGTGATTTATCTCAGATACCGTTGGCGGCTAGTAAGAGGATTTGCAGAAATTGTGGACATAGAGATACATGCCCTGGCGGAGAAGACTTAGTTCGAGCAAGGCTAGAGCAATCCGCACTTGAGATGGCTAAAGCATCAAAGTAGTGAGACTAGATCTTCAAGCACAGTTTGAGGGTCATTAGCTTTGGTCACTCCACTAGCAAGCAGTACTCCTTCTGCGCCTAAAGCGATTGCAGTGGCCACATCTTGTCCGTTTTTGACTACGGCTCCGCAAAGAATTCGTACATTCGGGTTAACTTCCTTAACTGCCGCTACAGTATCGCTCACGATAGTTGGATCTGCAGTGGTTACCGAGATGTCTCCTCCAATCAATTCTGGTGGTTCAACTGCGATGAAAGTAGGTCCGAGTTTAGCCAATGCTCTAGCTTCAGTTACGTCTGCAGCACAGGCGCAAACCGGGAATCCTTCGGGAAGCATTGCCATTAAATCACGAACGTGATCTAGTGATACTTTGTGTTCAGCGTGATTAATTATTGTCCCAACGGCCCCTCTTGCAATTGCAGTTTCAGGTTCTAGCCACCCTGTATGAGATCCTTGTCCTACTGGGTCAAGATGCTGTGACCAAACTTCCAGTCCTTCGATGGAACTCACTGATGATAAATCAAATGCACTTGTAACTGCCACCATTCTAGCATTAGTGTTTACATCTGCCATTTGTTTACCTAATCGGTCCGCTGCGCTAGCAAGTGCCGATGTGTATGTCTTGAAGTTAACAACAACCAATGGGGCTTCCATAGTCTAGCCAAACCATGCATCCTTTTTGGAGACTGCGATTCAAAATGTACCTTCGCTCTGTATATGTCCTGGAGGTACGACTTGTCGGTGCCCAACAATGACATTTGACAATTTAGCATCTTTTCCAACTATTGATCCCTCTCCAATCAGGCAATTTGTAACAGATGCTCCAACTTCAATACGAGCACCTCTCAATAAAGTGGAATCACTAACTACACCCAATACCAAACAATCTGCTTGGACCATTGAATTAACAGAAGTCGTAACTTTGTTTTGATGCCAAGATCCATTAGAAGCAGAACCCGTTTTGAAACGTTCTTCTTCTATACATCGCTTTACTCCGTCGTGCCAACTAGTGGGTGTACCTGCATCTATGAAGTAACCTTCAAACGGGAATCCTGCCAAACTTCCTTCTTCAGCAAGAATTGGGAATACGTCTCTTTCAAGACTATGCTTCTCTTTTGGCATTATGTCGAAAACCTCTTCTTCAAGGATGTAAGATCCTGCGTTTATCAAATTTGAGAAAACCTCCTCAGGTTTTGGCTTCTCTTTGAATTGAGTAACAATATTTCCTTCATCTAACCCAACAATTCCAAACCTAGTTGGGTCTTCAACTTCCCAAAGTGCAAGAGTACCTTTTACACCCATTCTAGAATGCTGTTCGAGCATAGGTGCCACATTCAATGATGATACTATGTCACCATTAAAGCAAGCGAATCTTCCAGAGACTACATCTCTGCAATTTCCTAATGCTCCTCCTGTGCCTAGTGGTTTATCTTCTGGAATAATTCTAACATCAAAATCGACGTCTGCATTGCGGAAATATTCCTCAATCATATCAATCTTATATCCGCCTGCCACAATTACTTCATCAACAAGGTTAGGTGGAACACCTTCCACAACCCTCTCTAATAGCGTTGCGTCTAGCATTGGCAGTAATGGTTTGGGTATGTCGTTAGTCCAAGGTCTAAGGCGTGAACCAATACCACCGGCAAGAACTACCACCTGCATGTACTGAGCGACCACAACTTGGCTATTGAACACATCGCGAAATCTGCTTGTTTAAATCGCATCATTCAAAGGGCGCCTTTTAGTCGGGGGGTTGGGGAGAAAGATGAATATCCACGAGTACCAAGGGAAAGCCTTGCTCAAAGCAGCAGGAGAACCTGTTCTAGAAGGGGTCCATTGCACAAGCGAAAATGAAGCACTGGAGGCCTATGATGAACTAGGTTCAAAAGTTGTAGCTGTGAAAAGTCAAATTCATGCAGGCGGTAGAGGGAAAGGTACAATGTACAATCCTGAGAATCGCGAAGAAGTTATGCAGGGCGGAGTCAAAATCGCATTTTCTCGAGAAGAAGTAGAAACTTATGCTACTAACATCTTGGGAAACGTGCTTGTAACAATTCAAACTGGTGATGAAGGAAAGCTTGTCAACAACTTGTACGTAGAATCTGGATGTGCAATTGCACACGAGTATTACCTAGCACTCCTAGTTGATAGAGAAGACAAAACAGTGCTGATAATGGCATCTACTGAAGGCGGAATGGATATCGAAGATGTGGCCCATAATACCCCTGAAAAGATTCACAAAATCAACGTAGATCCGAATGCAGGACTACTTGGGTTCCAGAAAAGAGACCTCGGCATGGCATTAGGACTATCTGGTAATTCTTTGAAATCGTTCTTCAAGATGTTAGGAAAGATGTATGATATGTTTGTTTCACACGATTGCGCTATGGTCGAGATAAATCCTCTAGTTAGAACTGAAGACGAAGAGATTGTTGCCCTTGATTCGAAGATTAGTTTCGATGAAAATGCAGAATTCCGTCACAAAGACTGGGATGAGATGAGAGATTTATCTGAAGAAGAGGATGTTGAAATACGTGCTAAAGAAACTGGTTTATCATACGTTAAACTAGATGGAAACATTGGTTGCTTAGTCAATGGAGCAGGTTTAGCAATGGCTACAATGGATGTAATCAAATTGTACGGGGGAGAACCTGCAAATTTCTTAGATGTTGGAGGCGGTGCAGATGAAGAGCAAGTTAAGACTGCCTTTTCAATTATCCTTGAAGATCCTAATGTGAAAGGCATACTGGTCAATATTTTCGGCGGAATTATGCGCTGCGATATCATCGCTAGAGGAGTTATTGGAGCCACACAAGCACTTGGATTAGACGTCCCATTAGTTGTTCGTTTAGCAGGTACAAATGTGGATGAGGGCAAAGCGATTCTCGCAGCCTCAGATCTCAACATTCATCCTGCTGATGATTTGGCAGATGGTGCAAAGAAAATAGTATCCCTAATTGGAGGCGGTGAGTGAAATGGCAATCTGGATAGAAGAAGATGCAAAAGTTTTGGTTCAAGGAATTACGGGTAAGCAAGGAATGTTCCACGCTGGTAAGATGGTTGAATACGGGACCAATCTTGTAGGTGGAGTAACTCCAGGTAAGGGTGG
>JAACDL010000044.1 GCA_009936765.1 Methanobacteriota archaeon | reverse complement strand
GATAACAATTGAGGGTGTGAAGAGTGGCAAAACCCTCGTAGGCAAAATCGTAATCGATAATCCACAAGAAGAGTGGGTCGGAATGCAACTATCTTGGCTCGTTGGGATTTTACCGCCAGCCAGGCATAAAATATTCTCAGCACTTGGCCGTGATAAAGATGGTCAGCCCCCTCCTGGACTTACAACACCATTACCACACCATTGGGAAGAAGGACTAGATGATGGAACTGGCATGGGTGAAGATGCCCCTATGGAAAGACATGATGCACCAGGTGGAGTGTTCTTGCGCCCAATGCGAATAATGGGCTCAGGTTCCTCTCAATTGTTGGAAATAAATGGTGGCGAATTTGAATTACAAAGGCCAGATGGAGACTGGCCAGGTACTGTATATGGTGACTTATTGAGAGTTCATTGGGAATTGATTGTGAACATTGAAAGGACCAAAGGCGGACCACTACTATGGGTTGAACCTCTAATTGTATCACACCATGATCAAGCAGTAATTAATGAGGATATTTTGATTTCAGATGGCCGCACTGAAAGTGACACATTGTGATGAAAGGTTTCATGTGCTTACCGCATAGTGTATGTTCATGGAGAGCAAGCCACTTAGTGCAGTAATCCTAACTTTGATCATGGTTTTATCTGGGTGTTTAGGTACGGATAGTGACGTTGAAGATACTGATAATGTGAATGAGGATGTGCCACAAGATGTTAACGCATCTCTTTCATTCCAAGAGATCAATGCTGGATTCACTGTTGGAGAGGTTGTAATCATTGAAGCGTTGGTAGAAATTACGCCGAATGATTTGTCTGCAGAGTATGAATATGACCTTATTAGTTCTCGTGGAATTGAAAATGTCGAAAGTAGTTTCACAGAGACTCAGGACGGAATTAGCTTGATATTTGTCCCAAACATTCCAGGTACATGGGTCGTGAATGTCAGATTAATTGTTGAAGGACTTGATGATTCAATAAAATATCAAATGACTTTTACTATACAAGTCCCTGATGAAGGAGACACGATTATTTCCATAGTCCCAATAATAGAAATTGAAAATCCGACCCCACTTACTATCGCTGGCAAAGTTATTCATTCTAACGTATCTTCTTGTCTCGTAAACATAGGAGAACAAAAGATAGTTTCACCAAACGAGTTTGGAGAGTTTTCATACTCATACCAACCTTTAGAGATTGAAGAATCTTTCAACTTGACAGTTAGTGCTGTTTGTGGAGAGTACACAAGTTCAACAGATTCTCGCAATGTAAGAATAATCCTTCTATCAAGCGATGATAATGATGGAGATGGGGTTCCTGACGATGCTGATTCATGCCCAAATGGATATGGTGAGGATGATGGATGGGTACCTAACGAAATTACCGACCGTGACGGGGATGGATGTCATGATTTTGAGGAAGACTTGGATGATGACAATGACCTCATTCCAGATATTGATGATGATTGCGCATCGGAAATAGGGTGGATTAGTAATGCAGAAAACGATTATGACCGTGATGGTTGCTCCGATTCAACAGAGGATGATGATGATGACAATGATGGAGTCTATGACACATTTGACTCATGCCCCGTTGGGGAAATAGGATGGGAATCAAAACCCTATACAGATTGGGATGCAGATGGATGTAGAGACCTTTCAGAGGACCTAGATGACGACAATGATCAAGTAAACGACACCGATGATTCATGCTGGAGAGGTATCTCAAATTGGTATAGCAATTCTGAATTCGATTATGATGGTGATGGATGTCAAGACTCATCTGAAGATGATGATGATGATTCAGACGGAGTAAATGATGTAAATGAAACAGGTGTGATTCTTGATGAATGTCCAAGATCTCCACTTAATGCTCAAGACATTGATGAAAGGGGTTGCGACTCAACAGAAAGGGATACTGATGCTGATGGTGTAATGGACTCTGATGACTATTGCCCTGGAACACCAATCGGGAATATTGTGAACTTGGTTGGATGTGCAGACATAGATGGTGATGGCGTATTCTCCAATGTCGACAATTGTTCAGAAACAGAACCGAAGTGGACACCAGATAATGCAGGTTGTGCAGTTTACCAACTTCCAGTGGATTGGAAAGAAACCGGCCATGGTAATGGCCGAATGGACACTGTGGCTCACTTCTCAGTTCCAACATTAGATGGAACATGGTCATTTAGAAATGAGTGGAACGGTGAAGATGTATACATATTTTTATTCAAATATACAGGTAGTTCAGGAAATGGAAATAGTGCAGACTGGACTAAGAGCCCGGGTTCAATGATAAGGCAGTTGCCAGATAATGCACACTTATTCTATGGCTCATTCGACAATTCATACCATAACGATGTAATTGGAAGACAAAATGCTGTTCAAAATGCTTTGAATCCAGATGAAGAACTGAAGTGGCAAGACAGGATTCACTACATAGATCAAGACATGTCGACAGCAGGTGGAGGATTAGGAGACTTAATTGGAAACTGGAATTCTTTTTATTATGGAATAGATAGATTCCAGAGAGCAAGAGAAATCGGCTCTATTTACGCATGGACAAGTTCATCCAATGACATCACTCATTGGGCATATGAAGCCCGAATGTACAATTATGAATATCCTACCGAAGTCAGAGAAAATGATCCAAACGTGCATTCTGTAACCATAATTGATGAAACATGGCACAGCGGCGGCTGGCAAGGAGGTTACACTTCGACATACCAGGATATTAACATTAATCTCCCAAATAATATCACTACTTATGACACACTAGAGGTCTTCCATGAGCATGCTTGTGAAGATAGAAGGAATCGTTATTCCAATAGTGATGGAAGCTACGGTGGTTGCCATGAATGGGATTTCTTAGCATACATGAAAATATGTAATCGTGACAATTCAAGTGTTTGTGGAACAGAATACATGCGTTGGATTACAACATATGGAAGAGAAGGTCGTTGGCTAACAGATATCACCCCATACATGTTCATGTTGGAGGATAATGATGTTAGGACTTTCAAGTATCAAGGTGCAAATAAGGGACTGATGACGATTAAGTTGCTATTCTCAGACTGGGATGTTGGTGAAAGAAGCAGCAGTGGAGAACAGGTGTTTACTGGCGGACAATTCAAGGGACAATACAACAATGAATCGCAGTATAAACGACAACACAATTTTACTGCATTAACCGATTACCACCATGTGAAAATTGTTGCCACAATTACAGGACATGGATTTGATCAGGACCAAGCAAATTGTGCTGAATTCTGTGACCATGAACACCATTACTACCTAAATGGAAACCACGCCTACGAATGGCACCCCATTATTGGCGATAGTCAAGGCTGTGAGAAATTAGTCGATGACGGAGTAGTGGCAAATCAATACGGAACATGGCCATATGGCAGAGCGGGTTGGTGTGCAGGGCAGGATGTTAAACAGTGGACATATGATATCACAGACTGGGTAGATAATTCATCTACTAATAATTTACAATACAAAGGATTGTTCAATGGTCAAGAGTATGTTCCACAGGATACTAACGGTGGAAGCCGTGAGATTAGAGCCAACATTTGGTTGGTGTGGTACGATCAAAATTGAGACGGAGGCGGAGCTGCTAATTGTTCACGATTGGTCAGTGGAGAAGGAGTTTCAAGTATATCATACCTTGAATTTCTTCGACGTGGCCTGAACCCTGCTCTTACAATTGCATCTTGCAATTCGATTTCACTAGCTTCCATCTTTTCAGTACCAGAAGCCGACACTACATTTTCTTCCATCATAGTAGAACCTGCATCATCCGCCCCGCCCAATAATGCCATCTGTGCGATGGATAATCCCATTGTAGGCCATGATGCCTGTATGTGCAGTATATTGTCGAGGAATAGACGTGATACGGCAATATGACGAAGATATTCGCTTGGACCAGCACCTAGTTCAAACTTGTTTCTTCCTTTGTTCCTTTTGCCATAGGTATTGTTTTCCAATTGTACAGGCCAAGCTATGAAGGATGTGAAACCATTCGAGTATTTTTCTATGCTTTCATCTTGAAGTTCACGAATCCTTCTCATGTGTTCGATTCTATCTTCAAAGACTTCGCCAAAACCAAAAACGTTTGTAGCACTGGTTATCAAACCAAGAGATTGGGCCTCTGACATCACCCTGAGCCAATTAGCAGGAGCTCCTTTTTTCGGAGAAACATCTTTCCTTACATCATCGACAAGCATTTCTGCACCACCTCCTGGTAGTCCATGCATACCTGCATCCTTCAACTTTTGAAGAACCTCAAGGGTAGATGACTCAGTAACTTCAGCAATACCTTCAATCTCTATAGGAGAAAAACAATCCAAATCTATTGTTGGGTGCAATTCTCGCAATGACTGAATTAAATTAGTGTAATAATCAATACCAAGTTCAGGGTTTACTCCACCTTGCATTAGAATTCTAGTACCTTCAATCTCCTCTAACTTGCTAACTCTATCACTAATTTCAGCGATAGTTTGAGTATAAGTTTCTTCATGACCGGGTGGACGGTAAAATGAACAGAATTGACAATTTATCGTGCATATATTTGTGTAGTTGATATTACGATCTATCAGGTAAGTGACTTCCTCATTCCCGTTAATCTCTATGCGACGTTGATTTGCTGCATTGCGAAGTGCGTGAAGAGGAGCATCACGATACAAGACAACTGCATCTTCTGGTGACAAACGGTCACCACTTGGCATGTGAGATGTCAGAATATCGTTCCAAGACATAGTTACCACTCATGCGGTTCCTACAATGGATTCGATATTATCAATTGTTTTCGGGCAGTCGCTGGATAATACATCTGGACCGTCTTTTGTGACGAGTACATCATCCTCGATTCTTATTCCAATGTTAGCATATCTTTCAGGACAATCCACATCTGGTCTCCATGCCCCAAAGTATAGCCCAGGTTCAACAGTTAGAACCATTCCTTCTTCGAGTAACCTAGCTTCGCCGTCAGGGCGATAGATTCCAACATCATGTACATCTAAGCCTAGCCAGTGCCCAGTATTGTGCATATACCATGTATTCAATTCTCCATCTGCAGATAGTGCTTCATCTAAACCTTGTTTGATAACACCGAGTTTGATCAAACCTTCAGCAAGAACTCGCCTTGCTGCTATGTGAGGAGCGTCATATGAATTACCAATTCGGCATTCATCGATTGCGGCTAATTGAGAATCTAAAACGATTTGATAGATCTCAGCTTGTGCATCGCTAAACTTTCCATTTACTGGCCAAGAGCGAGTAATATCTGATGCATACCCCTTGTATTCACAACCAGCATCTATCAGCAATACTTCACCATCATCACAAGTGTCATCATTCACAGTGTAGTGTAGAACTGTAGCATTATCACCACTCCCAATGATACAAGGATAGGCTATTCCTGAAGTGCGACAATATTTGAATAGGCCTTCGATAATGCCTTCTAATTGCCATTCTCCAACTCCAGGCTTAGTATTAGCCATTGCTTGAATGTGAGCCTGACTTGCTATCTTTGCAGAATGTCGCATGATTGCAATCTCGCCGTCAGATTTTCTTAACCTAAGTTCGTTAATCTGGAAAGATGGATCCACAATACTTACAGGACCGGTTCCAAATTTTTGTCTAGCACGAGAGTTTCTTTTCATTTCATTTTCAACTAATGAATCAATATTTTCATCAACTCCCAATTTAACGAATACTCTGGAACATTGCACGAGTAATTGTGACAAATTATCCTCCAATTCGTCATGTGGATAAGCAATGTCTATTGGCCAATCTTTGACTGCTCCTACTACTCCAGGTCTACGACCTTCCCAGATTTCTTTAAGCAAATCCTTTGGCTGAACGAATAACAATGATTTCCATACTCCTTCTTCATTGAATGCACAGAATACAGCCTCTGGATCTTCCCATCCACATAGATACATCATTTCACTACTAGTTCTGTAAGGATAATGAACATCGTTCGATCTTGTAGACTCATGTGGTGCTGTGATAATTAGAAGATCGTTTGGACGGAGTTGAGAGAAAAGTCGTGCTTGTCTAGCACGAAATTCATCATTACCAATTGAAGCAGGCTCAGCGCCTACTGCCTGCAGTGAATCATCCCACATGCTTAGGCGGTGTAAGGACTGAGATTTCAGTCCTTGCCTCCTATGGAGGCATTAGAGTCATTCCATAGTTCAGATTCTGGAAGGTCAGAATCAGTGTAACCTGAAGATTCAGTTTCCGACGACTTGTTCCACTTAGGCATTGATGAAGATTCATTCTCGGTTAATCTCATTCGCTTTGTAAAAAGGACTATACCAACCAAAATTACAACGATTAGTAAAATTGCCCAAACATTGATTTTTTTATCATCAGTTTTAGAATTTGCATTAACAATTAGGTCCATTTCATGACTGTCTGTAGCACCATTATCGTCTGTAATAACCAATCGTAATTCATGAGTCCCAACTCCTAAATTGGATATCTCTAACATTTCATCATTGGAAACAAATTCATCATTGATGTACCATTCGTAAACCAGTGTTTCCTTGTCGCTACCAGTTTCATGTGCTATAGCAGAAACAATTAGATTCTCTTCTTCTGCTAATTGTATTGAATTAGGACTAGTATTTTCGATACCATCAATTGACACCTCCAATACAGGTATAATATTTTGAACTATGATCGTAACTTGTGAACTCGACATTCTTCCAACCATATCGAGTACATCAAGTTGTACAGAATAATTCCCAGATTGTTTAGGGTTTAATGTTAGTACTAAGCCATTGGTTTCTGATTGTTCAGCAACACGCATAGAACCATCTGGCTGATGGATGTACCAAACAGCCTGAAGGTTTGAACTCCAAACACCATCCCAGGAGTCACTTCCATCAACGATTATTGTGTCACCTTCAGATGCATTGCTAGGGCTAATCAGAATAGATTCAGGGTCGGTCTGGTCAACAAAGACTCTTACAGAAACATGTGGAGAAGTTCTCAGAAAACTATCTTGTAACACATATGTTAATTCCCAAGTACCGTCATAGAGTCCTAATTCTTCGGCATCGATAAGGAATGACCCAATGTGTTCATCATCTTGTAAAGTCCATGTAGCATTTGCGTCCGCTGACAATAGTTCTCCATCGCAAGCACCATTCGGTGCATGACACCAAGACAAAATGATATTCGAGTCTGCTAGAACTCCATTCGCAAGTAGCCCTAAGGTCGAAATCATTACTGGTTCATCTAAAACAATTGATGAATCGTGCTTAGGTGATAAAATAGGGTCATGAGGACCGTCTCCAATGAAAACTATTCGATTTAGAATAGCCCTTTGTAACCCATCTGGTTGACTAATTTCTAACCAGCATGTACATTCTAATCCTTGAACATCTATTGTTATCGACCAGTTCCAAACACCTAGATTAATTGGAGTTACCTCACTGAAGTACTCTCCGCTACGTAGAACACTCCACTCACCATATAGGTCATCTAAATCATACAAAATCCAGTTTGCATTTTGAGGATCAAGTGTAGTGGACCCATTTACAGCAAGTGTGCCATTTACCCATTCACCATCATCCAATGTACTAGATAAATCTCCGGGGAGAGAGGTGGATAGAGAACTGCCCGTATTCAAACACGTAGACAGAAGCAATATCGAAACCAACATTATGCTGGACTTCGTCAGAGGCCTCATCTATTCTACTCCTCGAAAGCATTACAAAGTTGGCCTTGGCCAGGGAAGCTGTTGATGTCACGAGGGTTAGTGTCCCACTTGTATTCACAATAGTTAACGTGGCCATCACCGTCTGTGTCAGTCATTCTGTCGACTCCATCAAATGGATCGAAATTGAAATAATACTCCCATCCGGTAGCCATTCCATCATCATCGTGGTCTTGGTAGAAAACTTCAGCTCCGTCTTCCCAGTCGTCACCATCACTGTCATTAGCAATTGGATTTGTTCCATTAACAAACTCTTCAAAACTAGTGTAATTTTCTAGATTGTCATAGAATGATTTTCCATCAGGAGTATCAGGGTCAATGTGACAATTGCTAGATTGTGGGTCTTCATATGAAGGACAATACTTAGCGATTAATCCTGTACGGTTTAAGCCATCCTGATCTGGGTCTTCCATCCCATCATCAATTCCATCAGCATCTGAATCCTTAAGTGCAGGATCCATAACTCCACGTGCTCCATTTGCGCTTGTTGTAGCATTGTCAACCAATCCCAGAATAAGTGCCTGTTCAGAGTACTTAACTTCCCAACCGTCTGGAAGCATGTCACCGTCAGTGTCATCGTCCACAGGGTTTGTATCCCATCTATCTGGCGCTTCTGCACCGTTTGGTAGTGTGTCGTTATCGATGTCATAAGTATCGTCCTTCATTGAACCTTCAGATGGGTCTAGTGCCCATCTTCCGTTACAATTACAAAGTGAGTTGGAAGGAACTGCGAAATTAGTCATGTTCATCTCATGAATTTCATATTTCTTTTCGAGAATAAATCCACCGAGCCAACTCTTCCATACATATCCACCAGAATCCATACCGCACTCAATCATTGAGTCGCAACCAGGGGGAAGCCATAGGTCGGTTGATACCCATAGTGAATGGGATTTCGTATTATCTTCGACGGATTCTATTTGCATCTCCCAACCATCAAGCATGCCGTCGCTGTCTGTATCGTTAATCAAAGGATTCGTAGGGTTTTGATACGGCCTAGGAACGAAGAGAACTTCGTAACCATCCTTCAGTCCATCGTTATCTGTATCCGAATTGTTCGCATGGGTTAGGAAGTTGTCTAGTCCAAGAATTACTTCTTCACCATCTTCCAATCCATCGTTGTCTGTATCATACATACATGGGCTGGTGAAGTAGTCTTCACCGTACCATGAGAATCCATTCAGCGCTTCAGCTTGATCTCCTAAACCATCACCATCTGTATCTGCGTTTGAAGCATTAGAACCTGTTTCGCAGACATCATTGAATTCTTTGTAATCTGAAAGTCCATCTTCGTCAGTATTCCAAAGTCCAGGGTCTGATGTGACACGAACATTCTGAACACCACGGTTAACGACTAGTATTTCCCAGCCAATAACTTCGATTCCATCTTTCAAACCGTCTCCATCAGTATCAGGGTTTAGTGGGTCAGTAGAACGACCGTCAATAATCCCATCACCGTCTGAATCTCTAGCATTGTATTCCATGAGATTAGTGAACATTTCATCTAATTCAACAATTTCAATCCAGACATCAAGCCTACTTTCGATTGTGTCACCTACTTCGACATTAATTGAGTAAACGTAACCTTCGACAGGGGCTACTAGAGGGATAACCTGTTGGTTACCACCAGATAATGTAATTCTTGCACGTGCAACTGTTTCGTTAACACTTACCCAGTCATCGAGTTCAACATCAATAGCGACAACTAGTGCTGCATTTTCAAGGGTAGAGAAGGTTACCAGACCATTCTTATCAGCGTCATATCCATCACGGTCTGAATCGATGTCTCCATTGGAACCATCCCTTGGATCTAGGCCGTTTGTTGCTTCCCATCCATCTGGCATTCCATCTTCATCTGTGTCAGCATGCCAAGGAGAAGTGAACTTATCATCTCCAAACGCAATAGCTACTTGATATTCCTCGATGTTATTCATTCCATCTTCATCCCAATCACCATAGCCATCTGAACTGTTAGCAGGGTCAAGCAACTGTGAAGATGCAACCGAGGTACCAGAGTATGGATGTTCTTGGATGTAAGTGAAACAGAATTCAAATCCATCCGGCATTCCATCTCCGTCAGTATCCCAGTCTGAAGGGCCATTTAACAGCCCATCTCCGTCCATGTCTTCCTTGAACCAAGCAAGTCCATTATCCATGACTTCCTGGGCGAAAGGAGCATCCCTGATAATAGGGGTAATGAGATTTAGGCCACAGTTTTGTCCAGTTGCCCTCATTACTGAGATTGTAGAATTTGAAACCTCGTGACTATCATTCAGCAT
>JAACDL010000221.1 GCA_009936765.1 Methanobacteriota archaeon | reverse complement strand
ATCAGTTTGCGCGGGGGTCGCCCAGCTTGGTCAACGGCGGTGGGTTTAGGTCCCATTCCTTATCGGTTCGCAGGTTCGAATCCTGCCTCCCGCATCTCATTCATTCATGCAGGTGAGAACCATGTTCACGCAGTGAACAAAGGTGAGAATCCTGCCTCCCGCATCTCATTCAGTCATGCAGATGAGAACCATGTTCACGCAGTGAACAAAGGTGAGAATCGCAGGTACCATCTTCGCAGATGGCCTCTTACTTTATTCCGAATTGACCCATTGCCCTGTGGCAGGGTCTCGATAGAATAACTTGCCACTTCCATTTGGGTACTCAATCCATTCCTTTCCATCTGCCTTCATCATTCCACGCACCTCATATGGTGGCACAATGCTCTCGGATAGTGTAATGTTCTTCTGCGGCTTTTCTCGTTTTAGCAGAACTCCCGCTAATGCCACTACTACCATGAAGGCGGTCCCGATTAAAATCCATTGCATAGTTGAAAATTTATCATTTCCTTGGGCATTCGCGTTGGTTGTTTCTTGACTTTCTGAACACCCGATTTGGTTTGAAAATTCATCAGGTGGAGTTTTCGCACACTGGTCAAGAGCATCTGTAACTCCATCATTATCTGCATCTCTCTGCCAACTTGAACAACCATCTGGTGAGATATCAGAGTTCAATGTATTGGGGCACGAATCGTGTAGGTTGAGTACTCCGTCCCCGTCATCATCACTTTGATCCCATGAGCAACCATTTATGTCGACCGATTGATTTGACTTCGTATTGGGACATCGATCAACTCCTGTGCAATTTGATGGACCAAAAGAAGAGGACCCCATGTTGCATACCGTATCAGAGTCCGTGTCAACTTGAAAGTCAGAACATCCAGAAGCATCAACGCTTGCATTGATTTCAGTCGAGGGGCAAAGGTCCCAGTAATCATTCAAAGAATCTTCATCATTGTCCCTTTGTTTGTCACCACAGCCCACTTCATTTGGATTATCTCCATAAACCGTCTCTGGGCAAGTATCGACGCCGTTAGGTACTGAATCAAAATCATCGTCTCCTTGTTCCCAACTACAACCCATTGAATTTACATTTTTTCCAGGTAATGTGTCCGGGCAAATATCAACTCCAAAACAATCTGAGGGGCCAACACTTGGTGCGTATTTGTCACAGATACCATCGAAATCTTCATCCACCTGTGACTCAGAGCACCCTAATTCATCAACAATTTTGCCATTCACTGTATCAATACACAAATCAAGATTATTCAATATGTTGTCCTCATCGTCGTCTTTTTGACCCCAACTGCAGCCCGTTTCATCAGGAGTTTCGTCCAACTCTGTATGTTGGCACACATCCGATAAATCAGATATATTATCGCTATCAGAATCACTCATCCACAAATACAATCCAGAGATCTGTTGTACCGTCCCATACCGGTTCATTGAAACTAAAATTGATTTTTCATCTGGAGCAGTTGCAGAGAGACTCGAATATGTCGAATTCACTAATAGATCTGTGCTTGTTATGAATTCTAAATTCTGGCCCATCAAGACTTGATATGTCTGTATTGAGGAATTGTAATTGCATCTCCAACAACTTCCAGATGGTCGCTCAGTTAAGGATACATAGAGCAGTTCGCTACTTCTTGAGAACGAGAGTGAAATAGAAATATAAGCGTCATTCGTTTTTCCTTCGACAGATGTTGTTGATTTCAATTCCAATGTTTTCATCGAATAGACTTTGATTATTTCATCATTCCATGTGAAGATGAAGTCGCCATCGGGAGAGAGGATCATTGAATCAAAAGAGCCAATTGATCTACTTTGTAACAGATAGCCATCATAGACATCCCAAAGAAAAACTTCACTACTGGTTGAACCAATGAGCGTTGTTCCATCATGAGAAAAAATGAGTTTTCGGGCATGATGGTCTTCGTCCTCAAATTTGAGGAGATGACCGGGAATTTCGAACATTTTCATCTTCCCAGAATAAGACTCGTAAGAGAAATAGGAGATTGCAAGTTGTGTCCCATTTGGGCTTATGGCAGAGCTTGAGATATAAGCGCAATCGTCACCTATTTCATAACTCTGTGAAAGGCTCTCAGATTCAACATTCCAGATGTAGTAGCCGCATTTTGAATCCCTCCAATTTGAACTCTCCCAGAATATCAAAATCCACTCACCCTCAGGATCCCATGAAGATGAAGTTATCTGTTGACTCTCGTTTTGAAGTGATATCTCTTTAATAAATAAAAGAGTCTCTCCTAAAATGAAGATGTTTTCAGATTCAATATCGTAGGCAGAAACTAAATCTCCCTTTGGAGACCATTGAGGTATTATCAGGGTTTCAGTGCCAACGACCGGTTCTGTGCTTATGACCCAAGACAAAACATTTGGGCAAGTCTCCACATCATACAATGGGCAATTGTCAAGGGAATCGACCTGCCCATCCCCATCAACATCGCGTTGACTGCTGCTGCAACCGTAAATATTGCTAAATTCAGTTGCAGGCGTGTTTGGGCATAAGTCGTCAGAATCCGACTCTCCATCGCCATCAGTATCGAGCAATTGGGATTCGGAACAACCAACGTCATTCGCACTATCAGATGTTGCCGTTCTTGGACATACATCGTCTCTATCATTTACTCCATCGAAGTCTGTGTCCTTTTGGCTCGGTGCACAACCCTTCACATCTGATTCTTCTTCTTCTGGTGTGGTAGGGCAGAGGTCTTGTTCATCGACTACGCCGTCTGAATCCTCATCTGGCAACCACCCAGTTAGAATATTTTCAGAGCACTGATAAGATGCAACCAAAATCTCACTATCATTGGATGTAAATGCTAAGTTATATGCCTCGTCATACCAACATCCATCGCTGGACTCAACAACAGTTGTTTTTTGCCAAGAGTCTGTAGAATGAATATTGTAATTGCCATCTCCATAAGAAAGAATGTAATCGCCATTCGATGAAAAGGTAGCGGGAGCTTCGTCATTATATGAAGAAAATAATTGCGAAAAATCAGAACTTGAATAGGCAGAGATTCCATCATAGTTCGTAGCCATCAAAAGGATTGTTCCATCAGGGCTACTGGTAAGTGGCCCTATAGAGTTAGAAAAGGTGAAGCTACGTTTCAAAACCCACTGATACCCAACGAAGGGGATGTTTTCATATTCATATTCACTCCCTGAACCATCTGTAGATACATACCAAAGAATATCCTCACTCGGATGATGCGCTACAAAATATCCGTTTGAGTTTGTCCCGGTTACTTCAGACCAATCTGGGCCTTCATACATTTTTCCTCCGTTATTGCCCGTTGAAATGACAACGCGCTGCCCGTCTCCTGACCAAGTTATGTCGTATATTGAGACAATACTTCCATCGTCAGGGGTAACATCACCTGAATAAACCCATTCCCAGTCAGAAGTTTGGTAAATTTGAAATTGTGTCCCAGACATAGTAACAAAGTATTCTCCATTGGAAGAAAATTCAAACCGAGTATCCGAATTGATGTTGTTCGATTCGATTGTATCAATGAGCACATTCCAATCAGAATTATGATAGATATTGATTTTATCAGAGCAATCGGAAATTGCCAAAGAGTCCGTTTGTTTATCGAGGGCAAAAGTCGGATTGCACCCATACGAATTGTGATTAGGGAATGGCATCTGCCGATATGCAGCCCAATCCCCCTCATATACCGTGTCGCGACCCGACACTTCATTGATTTGGAAAGTCGAAACTTCTGTATTAAAAGCGGGCTGAAGAGGCACAATACAAAGAAGCATGAGCGCTGAAATAAACGACGCTAAGATGAAATCTTTCCTTCTCAACAATATTTTCGAGGGAAGACGAATACTTTTTTGGGTGTCAACATCATCTCCACCCATGATTCGTGTATGAGTGGATTTAACTTAAAAATTGCTCCGGTGGTAACTAAAAATTCACACTACAGCCTTTTTGTTCAATAAAACCTACGCCATATCACACAGGGTTGATTCTCTTGTTCCCCACTGACTTTCGAAGCGATTTTACTCCTTTGGTAAATCTTTGATTTATTCAATCAAGTCCATCATTGAGGGACGTCAATCCAAGGTGAAGAATCGCAGGTGCCATCATAGTAGATGACGCCATCTTGATATCCGGCAGAAAACTTCACTTCTTCACAACCAGAATCACAGAAACCAGCTGGACTTGAGAAATAGAGATTCGTCGACCAATATGAAGTATCAGAAGAATCGCCATTTACCTCCCACTCTTGTGTTTGGCGTTCGATTTTTATTTCAGTTCCATCACTCAGTTTGACCTTTAATGAAACCCATATGGTTTGCATTTCTTGAAACTCATCACTATCTTCTATCCAACCACCGCCGCCATTTAGTAGGTAAACCGTTACATTCAATGAGTTGTCATTAGCGATTTCTATGTTCGAAAAATCATAGTCGTATCCACCATACATTTCTTCATAGCCCTCTCCGCACATTCCCGAGCTTAAGGAAGAAGTACACCCTGAGAGAGGTATCATCAGGATAAGGAGAAACACAACAATACGTGGCTGGCTCATAGAGCCCCCTACCTTCCGAAATAAAAAATACTATCCTTTGACCCCTCATGAAACGGAATCGGTGAACGGGTAAGCAGACGGTACCCTCTGTATACCCGTCCGAGCAGTGGTGTCCCTTTGCATTTCTTTCGGATGTTTTCAGTAGGGGTTATATTGAAATGGCGTCATCATGACCGCATAACATGCGACCATCGACTGTATTCTTCGTAAGTTTCATGTTAATTTCCAACATCTTGATACTCAGTATACCAACTGTCGAAGCTGATGATCAAGCGCAGAATGCTACTGAAATCAGTGATCTACAAACCTATGGCAGTTGGATATGCTCTCCTGATTGTGGCACTGAGGCCATCGATGAATATGATTGGTATAAGACAACTCTAGGTCCTAATGAAGTTGGACAGTTATCTGTTGACAATTCAGGGGAATACTCTGATGTGACAATTCTTGTAGAACTGTATGAGGCTAACATGGTTATGATAGATTATTTTGAAGTAGAATCTGAAAACAATGAAAGTTATATTTTGTCCAACAACAAATCTACGAGTGAACTGTATTTTGTTAGTATAACAACAAATGACGGTTGGTATGATGATGGGACTAATTATTCGATATACCTAACAGTCCAGTACGACAATTATTGGAATAGTGCCACAGAGATTGAAGTAGGCTCATTCCTAGATGAAGATGTAGTTTGCATTTCTGACTGCCCAGGAGATATTGTTGACTCCGAGGATTGGTATCATTTCACAACTGAATCCGATCAAAGTATTGGAATTGTTGCTGAGGAGTTAACTTGGTTTACTTACCTAGATTTCGAATTATTTACTTTAGATTCAGGCGTATTAACCTCTTTTGATTATGAGTACCATGGAGGAAGTGCTGGTGGATTGCAAGACTACAGTGTACGTGCATGGTTCAATACCACTGAGGCAATGGATATCTATGTTCGAGTATATACTGACCAACCTGATGATGTAATGTATAATTTGTCAGTTAGTTCAGGCACTTGGGTAGATGTTGTCGAAGATGATTACCATTGGGTCGCATTCCCAGAACTGAAAATCGGAGATGAAGTGCGTGTGCAAGCGATTCGAACCGATGCTCCTAACGATCTTGACATCCTCCTATACAACAACACTGAATTTGAAAACTACCGTAATGAAATCGTAAACAATGAAACAACATCCCCGTCCGAACTTCTAGCAGAACAAGATTGTTTGGTATGCTCCATCTCCTTTGTTCTATCACCTGATAAAGTAGGCTTAATGGATGCCAAGCCCATGCAAACACATGATGTGAATCAAGTGATTTCTTGGTCTCCAACATTGATACTAGTGGCTGACTATACAGATTATTTACAAAACCCTCCTTCCAATTCAGAAGTCGACATTGCCAGTGTTTTTCTCTCTATCAGTGTAATAAATTCAGTTCAAACTCCTGAATACTATGAAATTCATAAATTCGAATCATCACAATGGATTCTTGTAGATTATGGGACTACTACTGATGGCCAAGTTAACCCACCTGCTGAAGGATGGAGTTCTGATTCAACATCTGTCGATACGGTAGGTTCATCCACCTTATACCGATTGATTGTTCAAGATTCTGGAACCAGTGACATCATAACTAACTCAACATTCGAAATAACAAATACAAGACCAGATGCATGTTTAGACCTGGATGGTTCACTAGCTGGATCAATAACCGGAAACATCCCTGTAAGAATGGATGCATCATGCTCTTCAGACTTCGACAATGACAATTTAACGTATAATTGGGAAATAGATGGTGTGATGGTCACGTCGGCTGAATTATTCGAAATTACCTTTACAGAAGGAACTCATTCTGTAGAACTCACTGTTACTGATACATTGGGGCTTAGTGATAATGATCAAATTACAATCAATGTCGAAGATTTCCCTTACGAGGATTATGCTGAAAATACAGTAGTCAATTTTTCTAACCAAACCTTCACTTCAGTAAAGATTGAAAACGTACTGTTCGAGAATACTTCAGTCGCTCCACAATGGCTAAATTTTGGAATTATTGGAACCCAAATCGGGGTAGGATTGAACATCGAAAGTCGTATTACACAAGTAATTGAATACGATTTATCGATAGACCATACTGGAGGCCAAACAACAGTATCTAGAAGCTCTGAAATGGTATCTACAGAAACTGCAATGAAGGTTAATTTAGCACTATTCATCGTCGATATTGATTCTGGAAATGAAACGATTTATGATTTGCCGATGCCGATGACAGAACAGGTTTACGATGGTCAACCATGGTTTCCAGTAGGATTATTTGATAAGGTCTATTATTGGGGTGATTTAGCAGTTGTTGACACATCAGGGCCGGACTCAGAATTTGTAAACAATGCATCCTTT
>JAACDL010000043.1 GCA_009936765.1 Methanobacteriota archaeon | reverse complement strand
GTGTTGTTCAACATAAACTAACTCAACTATCTAACAAGGACTTTTCAAACTTCAAACCTAGGATGATAGATAATGCAGAAGATAGATTGAGAGATGATGTAAAATCATTACAAAACAATGAACTCATAGATGATGAGATTGAAATCTTAGGTGCTATTTACGATGTTGATACAGGTGTAGTCGATTGGTTAAACCAATGACTCTTTTGTTAATCAGAAATATGTTGCTTTCAATATATGGCTTCGGCTCCTAAGGTTCAGATTGCACTGATTGATTTATCTCAATCACTAACATTCAAGTGACATTAGGACTAGGCTAACTCATGGTAGAGATGCCCACGATTGGAAAGCGGGTCAAGATGTTAGTCGCGGGCCCTGCTGGAAGTACATCACATGAAGGCGTAGTCTTACCAGGTGCTGCTCAAGACCATATCACTGTAAAGCTTGTAAATGGTTACAATGTTAGTTATCCAATTGACATGGTGGAATCTATTGAAGAAATTAGTGATGCTGTGAACAAAATTGTCGAAACTAAGAGCGTAGAGCAAAATCACGCATTACCAAAGGTCACAATTATACACACCGGAGGAACAATCGCTTCCAAAGTGGATTACGCAACTGGTGCTGTAATCGCTAGGTTTGAGCCTGAAGAGTTACTATCAAGTGTGCCAGAAATTCTTGAAATTGCAAATATTGATGCTGTCAAATTAGGTAACATGTGGTCTGATGATATCCGCCCACAACATTGGAACAAAATGATTGAAGCATGCCAATCAGCATTCAACTCCGGATCTGTAGGAGTTGTGATTACCCACGGCACAGATACCTTGCACATCAGCGCAGCCGCCCTTTCCTTTGCTTTTGCAGGTGAAGGAGGTAGACCTGCTGGAAGAATTGTTTTCACCGGTTCTCAGCGGTCATCAGACAGAGCATCCTCAGATGCAACAGAGAATTTGTTATCCGCAGTTTATTGGGCTGCAAACGGTCCTGAAGTCACGGGAGGAAGCGATGCTGCGGTCACTGTAATGCATGCTGGTTCAGGGGATGGAGTATGTGCTGTAAGCCCAGGGGTAAGCGTTAGGAAGATGCACTCAACTAGAAGAAATGCTTTCCAAATGGTAAACGGTGAAAGGATTGGGGAAATTAAAATCTCACGAAACGAGTTATCGCATTCAGCATCACCTCGCCCTCAAAGTCGTGGCATTACTGAACCAACAATGTATGACACCAATATCAGAATTGCACAATTCATGGCGGGCCCACACTTACATTCAGACTTGCTTGAAGCCGCGGTGAATGCCGATTATTCAGCGATACTGATTCATGGCACTGGCCTTGGCCATTTACCAATTGAAGACCCGAACGGAGATGCTCCTGAAAATGTGAAACTTGCACGCTTTATTGAATCGGCAACAATACCCATTATAGTGGGAAATCAATGTATTAATGGCCCGGTAGATTTGAATGTATACTCAAAAGGTAGACGCCAGCAGGAAATTGGAGTATTAGGCCATGGTTCTACATCCTCACCTGAAGCACTTTTAGCGAAAATTCACTGGGCGTTATCCAATAACAAAGACCTTTCAATACTAACTGAGAATTTGTGTGGAGAGAACAAATCATCACTCAAATCATAACCGCTTCAATGAAGAACCTCTGAGGACTGGAAGTATCATGTCGAAAGATTCGGGCGAGGCGCTCGAGGACTTGAGATACCGTCGCGAGCAAGCTCGCATAGGCGGAGGTCTGAAGCGCCAAGAGAGCATTCGCATATCTGGCAGGGGTACTGCTAGGGACCGGATAAGTAATCTTTTGGACGAAGACTCCTTTGTAGAGTTGGATACATTCTTGACACACAGGTCAACTGATCACGGGATGTTCATGCACCCCACTCTTGGAGATGGAGTTGTTTGTGGGCACGGCACGATTGATGGCAGAAGGATCTATTGTTTTGCACAAGACTTCTCGGTACATGGCGGTTCAATGGGCGAAATGCATGCCCTGAAAATCGCCAAAGTTGTAGAAATGGCAGAACGCAGCAAAGTACCTCTTGTAGGAATATGGGATGGTGGTGGACAGCGCGCTCAGGATGGGATTACTGCCCTTGCTGGAACAGGAGAACTCCTAGACAAGTTAGTACAATGCTCCGGAAGGATCCCAATGGTTTCACTGGTTCTTGGACCAGTGGTTGGAGTTTCTGCACTCGGCGCTAGTCTAGCAGATTTCACAATCCTGGGTAATGACCACGGGCAATTATTCATGTCCTCTCCTCTAGAAACACCTGAGTGTATTAGTGGAGAAGTTGATGCTGCAGGATTAGGAGGAGCTACACTCCATGCTAGCCGTTCAGGAATCGCTTGTCTCATCGCGGATGATGAAGAAGAAGCCTGCGCACTAGCAATCGACATCCTCGGATTCCTCCCTGACAACAATATGTCATCACCACCGGTTGAACCAACTGCTGATGAACCTACAAGATTGAATCCAGAACTGGAAACCCTCGTACCCGATAACCCCAACAGGCCGTATGATATGGTCAAGGTAATCGAAGAGATTGTTGATGATGGAATATTCATGGAGTTATTCAATTCCTACGCAGAGAATATTATCATTGGATATGCCAGACTAGATGGTAAGTCGGTAGGAATAGTAGCAAACCAGCCTAAGGTACTGGCTGGCTGCCTAGATATTGATGCCTCAATTAAAGCTGCTAGATTCATCAGGACCTGTGATGCATTCAACATTCCACTGGTCACCTTTGAAGACGTCCCAGGATTCTTACCAGGTGTAGTCCAAGAATGGGGAGGGATCATTCGACACGGTGCAAAGTTACTGTATGCATACGCAGAAGCAACAGTACCTAAGATGACTCTAATCACTCGAAAAGCATACGGTGGAGCGTACTTGGCAATGAGTTGCAAGCACCTACAATCTGACTACAACATAGCATGGCCCACCGCAGAACTAGCCGTAATGGGTGCAGAAGGTGCAGTCAACATCATTCACCGAAGAGAAATCGCTGCAGCAGAAGAAGACCAGAAGGAAGCAACAAGATTAGAGTTGGTTGATGAGTACAAATCTAAGTTTGGAGATCCATATGTTGCTGCTCGTAATGGATGGCTAGATGACGTCATTGAGCCAGAAGAAAGCCGTATCCGCCTGATTAGGGCCCTAAGAATTCTATCCTCTAAGCGGGAATGGTCTCCACCTAAGAAACATGGAAATATTCCTCTTTGATTATTCTCTTTTTGATAGAATAAGATAACCCGCCAGTAAGACAACTATCAGACCTAGCCCGATTGGGAGTACCCAATCTCCTATTGCCACTTCTGATTCTGCATCATCTTGAGGGATAACCACTTTTTGTACATCAACATCTTTGGTAGCAGTGTTTGACCACTCTTGGGCAACTCCATCCCCAACTTTCACTTCTACAGTGTATGTCCCTTCTGGCCCGGTTGCGGTATTAGTAACGCATGTCAACAATTTATCCCCAATACATTCGGTTCCCTGCTCGATTGACTCACCGGCAAATGTCACTGAATAAATTAAACCTGCACCGCCATCTTTGTCGGAAATAGTCCACAGGATGGAGATTGTATTACCGTCTACGTCGATGGTAGAAATACCAACTACCGGCAGATCTGCAATTGATTTTGTATCAACTATGAGACTCATCGAACTATTACTAGAACCATCGCTAACATTTATTGTGAACTGGCTAATTCCAAATAAATCGGGATTACCAGCGAAAACGAGTTCGCTACCAGCTAATGAGAACCCGACTATTTCGGAAGAACCCGTTACTTCGTAAACTAAATTATCATCGTCTACATCGATGGTGAAGTTATCTAAATCGAGGATAAGTACATCATCTTCATCCATTTCTACTTCAATAACAGAATCTGAAAATTGGATTATATCATCAACTGGAGCCACATTAATTGGAACTACAACTGTGATTGGTTCCGTGACTCCGTCCGACACCAATATCTCCACTAGTTCTGCACCATTCCAATGCGTCTGAGGATCTATCAAAATAGTAGGCAGCGACGTATTTATTCTAAGACCGGGATATTCTCTAGAAGCCGTTAGTACCAATGTTTGCCCTTCAGGGTCGCTTACATATTGATTCAAATCTACAACTATGCTTTCACCGTCTTCGATTGTTTGTTGTTGGGGAACAACACCATCTTGTACAACTATGTCATTTACAGGGATTACCGTGACATTCACGGTGATGTTGGCAATATCATCACCTGCAGCCAATACAATGTTCATTTCCATTGTACCTTCCCACTCCTGAATGTTTTGGTGAGTGATCTCCAATTCTGTTAAAGAATTGTTAATTTGTAAGATGCTATCATTATCTGAAACCATGTATGCGTCCAAGAATAACACCTCTTCACCGTCTGGGTCAAATGCAAAAACATCTGGAATGACTGTGACTGATGAGTGTTGATCCAAGGTAACCTCTGGTAGAGGTTCGGTGATTTCTAGAGGAGTTCCCAAACGGATAACTGTAAAATCCAACCAATCTGAAAACGAATAATCCGCGACTTGTATCTCGATAATGGCTGCACCTGGAGAAAACATCGAACCATTGAGCGTGCATGATGCAACCCCATTCTGTAAATTTCCAGTTACAGTGTCGCCGCTTGGCAACAGACAGGTGGTGTTGCCGGTTGCAATCCCTCCATCTCGAAATGTTACATCAGAAGAAATTGTGAACTCTTGGCCTTGTAATACAGATAATGCAGTAGATGAGATATTACTCATATCGTACAATCTAGAGCGAGATAAGTCTTCGTCAATGTAAGCATCCGGGTCTGAAGAAACGGACTTGTCTTCACGATTAAATGCTGCCTGATATGCTGAATCGTCGCCCCTAAGTGATAGATTCAGATATGGTAGAATGTGATTCAATGCATGCTCTTGTTGACCAGCTCTACCCATTGTCGAGTCGCCATCTGCAAATCTTTCAAAGAAAGTATCACTCTCTTGATAACCCAAATGATTTGCCCCGCGGGGGTACATAATTTGCCATGCGCCAAACCAATCATCTACGTAAGTCAAAATGTTTTCACTGGCAGGGGCTATATCGTCTGTAGTTCCAGTCAGGAATAAGGCAGAGGAGGGGTTGGAAAGTAAGATTTCTGATGTTGTCGAAGTATCTGTACCATCAAACCCAAGTCCAAAAAGTCCATCGATTTCAGATACTCCTGATTTCACAATCTCTGCCGCTTCATGTGCACCTGTGCCATGCCCAGACAGAGCAATATGATTCAGAGCTAGCATCCCTTGCAAACTAGGTAAATCTTCTGAACCATTTTGATTCCAATCTATCAATTGTTGTTCTACAGATTGCCAAGAAGAAGAAACGACCAAGCTAACATAACCCCACTTGGAAAGCCCATCTTGAAGCCAGATGTATTGCTCTACGGATTCACCATCATCAGGAATGAAAACTACAATTGCAAATGGTCCATTCTGGGCCACGTTTGTATCTTCACCATCTGAAACCGATGGATAGGAGATTCTGTATTCGTCAATAGTAGGGCTTTCATTTTGTGACCATCCCGCAAAACCTGAGTTCACATTCTGAACAGGGAATTCCTCTGCCATAGTGGTAGGAATGATCATGATAGCGATTAGAAATAGCACTACTTTGTTCATCCTAAATGCACCTCAACTGCAACCAACCTAGTCATTAAGAGAGAAATTGAAGGTAAATGCTCCGCATATTTAGGAGCCCAAAGACTAGCCCAAGACATAAGGTGTTGCGCACATAGTAGCCAACGGCCATCAGCAACATTAGACAACTTCTCGATTCTTGAATCGTAATCACCATCCATGGGGGCGTATCTAACCAGTAAATCCCCACCATCATTATCAAAATCTATCGAAACCGATGGTTCATCTTCAGTAAATACCCATGGGCCATCATCTTCCAGAAGACGATTCCCCCCTAATTGGTTGATTGTACCGCCTTTTGCACACCATGCAGCGGCTACAGACCTTGCGGTTCCCCCTCCTCCATTTATTCCAAGTACACTGGAGGTTTTATGTCCAAATACATCTGCTACAATTAGCATCCCTGGGCCATCGGTAGAGGCGGCCCACCATGATTGTCCATCCCATCGCAAAGTATTGACTGAGCGAATCTCCATTGCATTATCGATACATTTCACTGCAGCTGCCGATAACTGATGTTTGAGTGGAGAGGTTAAGGACAACCAAACCTCATCACCGTAAACTGAGGCCGATTCAAAATTCACAACCGGCTGTAGAGCATTTGGAAGTCGTGGATCTGCTTCAGGGTGAGCGTCAATACTTGCAGTAACTGCTCTATCAAGAAGAGTGTTAGCTCTGAATTTACCTAATGGCGAGCCAACTAATTCCCAATCGGGAGGAGAAGGCAGTGAGCCGGCATACCCCCAAGCCAGAGCATTCTCTACCCCTTCGGTGGGAATAACAACCACACCTTTCAGACCAGGTAATGTAATTCCCTCAATTCTTGAAAGGTGAGAGGGGACAAGTGCGGTCAACACTGGAGACAAAGAGTGAACAATTGGCTCACCGGCCACTGCGTGACTCACCTTCGCCATAAGACATAATCACAAGTTCCAGTACTTGAATAAGCCTACATTTAGTTAGGTACCATCGAACAAAACGGGGCAATCATGAATTATGAATGGGTTGTGGGACAAACATGGCAGCAGCAGTCGAACGCGGTTCATTTCTCTGGTTCTTGATGGCAGCAACTCAGATTTGGCTTGCATTGAAGTTGATGGAAGAAGTCGAGGGTGCCATTACCACATTATTCGGAGCAGGAGCCGCTGCATGTTTCGTTCTTGGCCTAATAGTGCTAAGGTCTGAGCAAAGAGAATTATTGATCAACCCGCTAAAAAATATCAATAAAGAAGTACATGAAGATCAAATTTCCAAACAAGGTAAAGGCATCTGGTTCGGAGTAGGCATGTGGATACTGACCATTTTTGTCGGAACCGTATTCTTCTGAGTTGAATTTAATGATGGATGATGGTTCAGAAAACCTATTTGAGGGGTTCTGGCCATTCATGAAAAGATTTCTAATTCTGTTTCTACCTCTTTGGGTATTCTTGATTGGCTACAGCGCTAATTTACACATTATGATTTCTGCAATATTGGCAGGACTGTCAGTTTCAACAGTTGCAATATTCGAAAAATATCGGTTAAAGCAAGAAAGTGACAGCGCCACTGCTGGGAATAAGGTCATTAAGTAAAGCGACAAGCGTAGGATAGGGTCGAGTATGGGTCTACTAGATTGGTTTGCTGAGGCATTGGGATTCGATGCACCATCTGCAATAGAACTAATCTTCATCACATGTGCCGTACTGGGTGCTGCATTTTTCATCATAATGATGGGACTGATGCTTGTTGGTGACATCTTAGGAGGAGTTGTTGATACTGCATTCGACACTGATTTCAGCCTAGATACTGACCTCTCGTTTGAATTATTCAGTCTTCAAGGGATTGCTGCGGCGGTTATGATGTTCGGACTTATGGGTCTGTTCACTGTTTCTGCAACTGGAATGGAATTACTGGCAGTAGTTGCTGGAGGTTTTGCCGCAGGTGGATCTCTATTCATGGTCCGAGTAATGATGCAAGGAATAACAAATTTGCAAGCAGATGGAACCATGAGGCATTCTGATGCGATTGGAGAGAAGGGTCACGTTTACTCCCGCATATTACCAAATGCAACAGGTGAAGTTCAAGTTGCAGTAGATGGAACCTTGAGAACTCTTACTGCACGTGCCAAGGATAAGACTGCATCTATTCCAAGCAATGAACTAATCAGAGTCGTAGACGTCATAGGAGCTACTATGATAGTCGAACCACTAAACAGTGGTGATGAAATAATAACAGAAGAAGAGTGAGGCGAGTAAAATGGAGACTGGAACAACTTTATTCCTACTAATAATGGGAACTGGACTAATATTTGCATTTGGAATTATCATGCTTGTAACAAGATACAAGCGTTGTGCATCTGACGAGATTTTGGTAGTATATGGACGAGTTAGTGGCGGAAAAGCATCACGTTGTATCCATGGTGGTGCAACAATGGTTTGGCCATTGATTCAAGACTACAAGAAATTAAGTCTGAT
>JAACDL010000220.1 GCA_009936765.1 Methanobacteriota archaeon | reverse complement strand
TGTTCCTTTCGATTAATCCACACGGTTTATTGAGGGCGTTCGTTAGCGTCTCACAATGCAACCTAAGTCTGCGACTGATGTGTTTTCAGAATGGGCCTTAATTGGAAAGGACAAGGGTATGGAAAGAGGGCACTCCCCCTCTGTTAAACAAATGTTAGAACTCGCAATACCAAAATTGGGAGAGGGTTTCTCTGCAATCGATTTAGGATGCGGGAATGGGTGGGTGACAAGGTTACTCACCAAATTAGGTGCATCGCATAGTGAAGGAGTTGATGGGGCTAAAGAAATGATAAACAAGGCTCAAGAGATTGACTCTATGCACAAATATTCTCACGGGCATCTACCTGAATGGAGACCTGAACAAAAATTCGATCTGGTTCACTCGATGGAATTCCTTTACTATTTGCAAGACCCTGCGCAAATGATTGCTATGATTCACGATAATTGGCTGAATGATGGTGGAATATTAGTGGCAGGGGTTGACCATTACAAGGAAAATGAAGAGTCACTAACATGGCCTGAGCATGTTGGAGTACACATGACTACCCTGAATATTGCACAATGGGAAGATGCAATGCATTCAGCAGGTTTTACTGATGTAGAAATCCATCAAGTTGCTTCAAACGATAACTTCCCAGGTACATTGGTTATGCTGGGCCGAGCCTCTCGCCTTCAGGGCCGCAAAGTTTGATTGAACCGCTGTAATAAGGGCATGAATCACATGTTGAAGATTGTTCAACTGGTAAGCGCCTAGGAGGAGTTAATTCTTCTTCTAATGCTTCAGTTTCTCCAATCCACCTAATCAATTCATCCAAATCTAATCTTGCCTTCTTGTAATCTTCATCAGTCATACGAACCATTCTTCCAGAGGCTGAAATTTGAATCGCGGGCGGCAGAATCTTTCGCCTCTCGGTTTCAGGCTTCATCGCTTCGCCGATTTCTAAAGCTAGGCTGTAAAGTGTCAGTTGAAGTCGATGTTCAGCAATTATTGCTTCTTCGGAAGGAGAAGATGCATGAGGCGATTTCTCACTAAGAGAAATCTGTAATTCGTTACCTTCCAACGGATCAGATGGATTGAAACCTCCAAGACACTGCTTTGTCTTAGCGTCAACTACCTGTAACCAACCTTGAGATTGTTTGTCTCTCAGTGCTAGAACGAGATCTGCTCTTCCGTCAAAGATTGCATTTATTGACTCTATTGCAGCCTTAATTTGCCGACCGCGTGGTGTCCAAATTGTTCTGTGAAGTGATTCCGGATGATGAGCAAGGGAGAGATAGAATGGCAATTCTGTACGCAAACCTTCGACTTTGAATCCGTCGTATTCCTCGCCTGAAACCAATTTACCAAGAGCTCCGTTTCTTGCCAGTTTACCCAAGTGTAACAATCTAAGACGAGTTCTATCCGTAATTTCTTCATCCGTAATACTAGATTGTGCCATTACTTCATCCAGTGTCTTTTCATTGGTCAGATTGTCTAACTGTTTCTGAGTCCAAGTCGCATCTAGATCATCTGCATTAGAGCCTGGATTTGCCAAACCAATTTCCAATAATCTATGGAATAATGACCCGAACTCAGTTGCAGCAGGCCAATAATTGTCTTCTTTATTCTGAGTGATGAATTCAAACCGTTCGGAGTTCCAATTTAGTTTGCTTGACAGCCAATGACGCCTTTTGCAAGCGTGTGTTACATCAAGTCCATGAGAAGTCATTGGTACGTTGAAAGTTATGGTTTTTGGAACACTATCTGTAAGGTTTGATTCTGCAGCTTCGGATAGATTCAATCTATTCCTCCAGATATTCAAAGTTGAAACTTGGGCATTCGTCTCAAAGCAATCAGGATGATGGAAAATCGAAATTCCTTGAACACAATTATCGCTAAGGTGGGCATTGAGGTGCAATTGCCCTGGATCTAGTAGAAGTGTAGAAGCGGTTTGATCGAGTCCTCCAACTGACCAACTGCAACCTTCGTTTCCTGCCTCTATTGAGGCATGGGCTAATCCATCCAAGAACATTTGACCCATGTTCTGTCGGCCCTTGCCTCGTTTCATTTTGATTGAACCGTTGGTTTCAATTGATGCGCCCCCGGATGAAGTTCCTGCAATGATTAACCGGTCTCTCGCTCTTGTTAGAGCAACGTAAAATTGGCGTCTACGCTCAGCTCTTTGCTGGCCATCATCAAACAGATTAGCAAGCGTCCACAAACCACTTAGAGGTTTATTTGAACCCCGCCATGGATGTATTCTTCCGGCAACTATGTCCGGAGTAACTAGAACATTGTCTGATGATGAAAAGGTGGTATCTCGTGTCCCTGTGGCGAATACATCGTAAGCCACTACAACTGGCGCCTCTAGGCCTTTTGAGCCGTGTATCGAGAGGATTTGTACCGCTCCTGCAGACCCCGGAGAACTGCTCTTTGGCGCATCCTTATCGTCAAGGTTTGAAAGTTCGGTCAACCTTCTGTAAACCAATGCAGCGTCTCCACCAACTCTACCAGAGATTCGATCATAAAGCGATAGCCAGTTCTCGACATCTTGCCTGTCGCCTTCGCGTGGATAAGAATAGAGTAAATCTGAGTAATCGATTGCTGTTTCTATTGCATCCCTGATTTTTCCTTTGGAAGCAAGATCCTCGAACCTAGAAATTAGAGAACCAATTTCTTCTGTTGGAGCGGAATCTATCAGGCCTCGTAATTGATTTCCATCATGATTAGAGAGGTGCTCGATTATTTCTGAATCATTCATTCCCACCAATGTTGACCTTGCTACCGCTAAAGCTGCGCTCTTGTCGTTTGGCGAAGTTAGAAGCCAAAGTAATGACATCAGGGGCTGAATTACTGGACGATGTAATAGAACTCCTTGCTTACCTGCCATCGCTGGAACACCGTGACGATCTAAGGCATCTATCAATTGTGGAACTCTTCCGTGTGAAGCAACAAGAATCATGATGTCCTCGGCCCGATAGATTCCGGGTTCCTCTGTAACGTCAAGCCATGATTCAGAATCTGCTGAATAAATTCGAGCAGTGCTTCCATTAATCAGTGCAGATATTCTCTTAGCGAGTAGGTTGGCTGCAAGTTCTCGATCTTTGGAACCTTCGTAGAGGAATGGGTCGATTGCAATCTCTGGATCTACTGGCCTCATCCCATTTCCAGTTCTAGCAGGTAAGATCCATTCCAGCCTTGGGTTGGTTTCTGAACTTCTAGCCGGCGACAAATCTTGAGCTTCTGCATGCCACGGTCCGGGTAAGATATGATGTCTATCAGAGAACGAATCTTGGAATATCGAATTCATCGTATTCATCAATCTTGGGAGTGTGCGATGGTTTGTCGACATCTCAATGTGCCCTTCCCTTCTTCGATTAAGCAACTGGTTATCGATTGATTCTTCGTTATCATCTAAGTGGAAAGAAACCCATTCGTTTCTATCAGCATCCTCAGTTAATAATTCACTGGAACGGACAAAGGTTGTCGATTCTCCAGTTGCCCCAGGTATTGGCCTAGGGTCTCTAGCAGCATCGGGCCTGCGAAGGTTTTCAGTTCGAGATTCCATAGTCGCCTCGTCTCGATTCATTTCTCGAATTGCCGCTACCGCTGTTCTCATCACTGTTACTTCTGCTTGTCTGAATCGGTAAATCGACTGCTTCATGTCACCCACAATACATACTGTTGGGTCCCATTGAGAAGCCGGAGGAGATGGTTCTCCTTCCGATATCTTCCTGCGGCCCCAGAGCCTTGCTAACAATCTGAAATGTTGAGGGTTTGTGTCTTGATACTCATCGATGATGAAGGCCCTGTATTGTCTTCTTAAATCACGCAGAATATCGATTCTGCGCATCAAATCAACGTGTACCTCCTCGTTTCCTTGGCTCGCCTCAATTGCGCGGTGTAGGTGGTCATCCGTCCAAGGTCTATCCCCCATAGAATCTAGGGCATCTATGACGGATGCAGGATACCAAATGCGGCATACTGCAGGGCATTTGGTCAGTAGTAAGTCCTCGGCTAAACGGTGCATGTCATCGTGGTCTCTAACTCCATCCTGTACTTTCAGGCGAGAGAGGATTTCTTGAACTCCATGATGTACAGTGAATAAATCTCGAATTACCTGAATCTCCAAATCTGTTGTTAGCCTCGTAGATTTACTAGGGGGCAATTGTGGTAAATCAATTCCTAATCTTGGAGGGTATGCAGTTTGTCCAGAAACTGGAGATGGGTCTTCAAATAATGGATTTAGAAGGTGCGAGGATTGGCCCAAAATTCGAATTAAAAGGCCTCTAGAGGTATGTAACATCGTCTTAATTGAGGTTGCGTATTCACCTGCATTAGCCATGATAGTATCCTTGGATTGATTGTCCAGTGTGCAATTTGTTTTGGTAGCAATACCACTAGGCCATCCTTCGCCCTTGGGTGGGCGAGAATGATGTAGTGATGTGCAATTGATTTTCTTGAGGTTTGCTAAAGTTGTCACTGCATGCGATACAAGCCATATCCACTGGAGTCTCTCTAAGTGGCTGTTCGCTTCTAAAGTACAAAGATGCTGAACATAGCGATACCTAGTCATTCCTTGCCCTTCATCCGCCTCGGTAACAAATCGTGCACCGCCATCAAGCCATGCGTCAACCCAATGTGTAACATGCGTTCTAAATTCGGCATACCAATCATCGATGAACTCCATGATTGGATCAATGAATAAATTGTCAAGTGTTGAAGCGCTGATGTTCTCCAAATCACCCGCGTTCAGTCTTCTAGCCGCTTCTTCGACGAATAGAGAACGTTTCAGCATACCCCTAACTACTGTTGAAGAGGAGGTTTGGCCCCCTAATAATACAGAAAGTCTGTCCCTTGCAGTCAAAAATGATTCAATATCTCCGGACATCCCTGCTTCGATTCCTTCAATTCCGCGTTGTAGCCTCCAAGCTGTTCTGATCGCTTCTTCTCTAAGGAAAATAGCCCCATCTTCATCGACTTGCTCACTGGTTGGATCATCGCATACAAGCCCCAGCCAAGGAGAAACTATTGATGACAAAAATGAGTCGATGGTGGAGATTGGTGCGTCATCGACTAATGAGAGTAGCATTGCAACGTCGCCCTGATTACGTAATCTAGTATCATGAACTCCTTCTGCGTCTCCTTCACCAGTTGGTTGAGCGCGCAAGGAGGCGATGAGTCGCCTAATTCGACCTTTCAATTCAGCAGCTGCTTTGCGAGTGAAGGTGATGGCAACGGTTTCCGTAGGTAGTAATCCTGGCCACTCTGTAAGTGTCGTTCTCTCTCTTGAAGGGCATCTAATCGCCCCCATTCCTTGTAATGGGATTCTGGGAGCCGAAGGTAACAATCTAGTGGCTCTTTGATCGCCCGACAGGAGATGTTGAAGATACCTGCTTGCCATAACTGTGGTTTTCCCCGTTCCCGCTCCTGCATCGAGAGCTATGTGACGGTCGATATCAAGACCTAATCTTTGAGAACGATTGAAATTAATCATCACCAACCACCCCGTTTAGCACTTGGGCAAGATTCGGTTATCGGGCAATACTTGCAGGAGTCTGAGGGTTCGGGGTGGATATTCCCGGCAGTTGCATTTTCGATTACTCTGATTGCTGTTGTGATTCTTTCCCTCATCCATGCCCTAAATGGATTCGAGGTTTCATCCTTGGACTCGCCTGGCATTCTGTAATGATCATGAGTATGCCCTTGCACTGAACCGATTTCTAGTTCGTCACACTCTTCGATGAATTCAGGGTCTATTTCGAGGTAGGGATGGGTGTCTATTCCCACTTGAGTTGCTCCCACTCCGATTACCCTGTCGCCAGGGTTTGCAATCTCCCAAGAACGTGCGTATAGAGCCAGTTGTAATTCGTTGAATATTGCCTTTAGATGACGTTCATCTCCGCCATCATCTTTTGTCCCATCTACAGATTTAAGGTCCCTGATAATTACTAATCTGTTGGACTTTGGAGG
>JAACDL010000219.1 GCA_009936765.1 Methanobacteriota archaeon | reverse complement strand
TTGAATGGGAAGAACGCATCGCTTGCTAAGATGCATCCCCGCCCTCTGTCTCCGGCTCTTCTAGCAGCGATTTTTACAGCCTCCACTCTACTGGTTTGGCCAGGGCCAATGCCCACAGTCGCAAGCCCTTGGACCATCACAATTGCGTTCGATTTCACCTGCTCACATACTCGAACTGCGAATTTCATTGACGCTATTTGTTCTTCAGTGGGGGCTACTTCTGTTACTACTTTCGCCTTGTCCCAATCTATCACGGGTGCTTCCTCGGTTTGAATCAACCAGCCACCTTCTATCGGCTTTCTAACTGTCTTTCTAGGAAGTGATGAAAGGCGGTTGTCGGGGGAATCTATTGTCAAGATCCTACGGTTTTTCTTAGTCATCAATACTGACTTGGTTCCTTCTTCGTAAGCAGGTGCCATCAAAACCTCTAGGAATAAAGGAGCCAATGCTTCGGCTAACTCCATTGTCACGGGTTCATTAACGCAAATGATTGAGCCGAATGCGCTCTCTGGATCGCTAGCTAAAGCAGCCTCATACGCTTCTAACTGCGTTTTCCCTAAAGCAGCGCCGCAAGGGTTGTTGTGTTTGACGATAACACAAGCATGGGGAGTTTTCGGCCATTCATCGGTTGAGAGGGCTCGGCAAAGTCTGAGGGTAGCATCGGCATCTGAATAATTATTGTAACTCATTGCTTTACCACCTTCGACCAATGCCGTAACTAGAGTTTCCCCCTCGATTGCGCTGGGGTCAACATAGAGGGCTGCTGCTTGATGCGAATTCTCACCGTAGCGTAGTGTGTGCATCCTGTGTGCAGCGGCTGTCATGGTGCTAGGTAAGCGGCGGGTTTGTTCATCAGTATCATCACTATCTTCAGGCAGACCAACCCACCTCCCGGCTAGTTCGTTAGCAATTGCTGTATCATAAGACGCTGTATGTTCGTATGCTTTGAGAGCTAATTCTCTTCTCTTACTCAGTGATACAGAGCCTGTTTTTAACTCATCTAGAACCGATGAATAATCAGCAGGGTCGCGAGTAATTATCACGTTTCTGTGATTTTTTGCAGAGGCTCTGACCATCGTTGGGCCCCCGATGTCGACCATCTCTAGCAAGTCTAAATCTGCTAAAGGGGGCTCTGATGCTGCTGCATCACTGAATGGATAGAGATTGCAAGCAACTACTTCGATCATAGGATATCCGAGTTCTGCAAGTCCTTCTGCGTCCTTGTCGTTTTCCAACCTGCACAGAAGAGGTCCGTGAATCGCAGGGTGTAGCGATTTCACTCGGCCATCGAAAATTTCAGGATGTCCTGTAACATCTGAAACACCGATTACTGGGATGCCTGCTTCTCTTAGCTTTCTAGCAGTACCCCCGGTTGAAACTAATTCGAACCCTAGGGAATCTAGGCCTTTTGCAAATTCAATTATTCCAGACTTGTCGTAAACCGAAAGCAAAGCCCGGGGACGGGAGGTCGACTCCATGGTAGTACCCGTTAAGGAAGCGATAGGTGTTAGTCTCATGAACGTGCCGACTCAATCGCCACGGGCTGAAATTACCTGGTCCACTCTCAGCAGGCCGCAGGCCGACTCGCAGGCTGCGGAAATCGAATGTTCTAGGGTGTATGCAGGTAACCATACATCAGCAATATCTCCGGGCTTACCAGATTGGGTTATTCCGGCGTTGGAGTTACCCGCCCTATGCATTGAACGAAGTTCCAATAATGAGTCGATTCTATCTTCTCCGGTATTCGTTGCTAAGGCGGCAGGTATCGCCTCAAGGGCCCTGCTGAAGGCTTCCATAGAAAGTCGTTCGCGGCCAGAGCATTTTTCTGCAGCCTCTCTAACTCTGAGGGATGCAGCCATGTGTAAACTTCCTCCTCCAAGAATTACTGAGTTTTCCTCTTTAGCAAGACAGGTTGAGCGTAATGAATCATACAATCCTCTGATTGTTTCCTCAGAAGCCACACCATCAGTCCCTCCAACCAGGATAGTTACTATTCCTGCATTGGAGCCAACCTCGAGTGTTAAGCGTTCTTTCACACCTTCAGGTCCTTCAAGACGTTGATGCCTTAGGCTTTCGAACTCTCCTAAGCATTCAGAAATGTCATCCAGGTGGTCGCACAATCTAGCCCCGCACGACTTTGCTATGTCTTCAGATTGGGCATTTTCCAATCCACCCATCGCGAAAATTCCAGCATCTGCTAAAGAATGGAGAATCCTCTGATCGATTCCTTCTGCCGAAAATATTACGGAAGCACCGGATGAAATTGCTTTGCTCGTTATCTCATCGATATTCTTCTGCTCTGCTTCGATGAATGCCTCGTATTGTTCTGGCGTGCTAATCTCAATTTCCGCTGTAACAGTGGATTGTTCCAACTCTAACGGGCAAGAAAGTACTGAAACTTTTCCTGCAGGTAGTTTACGCGGCATCCTGTCTAACGCAAGTCTTTTCTCGAGTATGATTCCTCTAACTAGATTGGTTGTATTGGGTGTGCCTTCACCTGCTTTGATCATTCTAACTCTTTCAAAATCACTATCTGGGATAATTTCAACAGCCTGTGAAATTATTTTTGAAAGGTGTTCAAGTGCGTTTTCTGTTGAGCGCCCAACCAGTGCTGTTCGAGCGACTTTTTCTAGTAGTTTATCCGCAGCAACCGTTCTTTCATCTATTGCTGCTAATGTTTCTGACAAGGCCATTTGGTAGCCCTTTACAAGAATAAGAGGGTGTAGTCCTCTATCCAATAACCGTCCGGCTTCACTCATCAATTCGCTAGCTAATATTATGCATCCTGTAACGCCATCGCCGCAAGCGTTCTCTTGGCTTTCTGCAAGACTTACGAATGCTTTAGCAGCAGGATGTTTGACCAAGAGTTCTGCTACGATCTTGGCCCCATCATTGGTTACAGCAGCTTCCCCATTTGATTTGTAAAGCATTTTATCCAAACCATTTGGTCCGAATGTTCCTCGTAAAACGTTTCCAAAAGCAATCGCTGCGCCGACTAATTTCTGCGTCACCCCAGCTCCGCTTACGACCGAGGTTGAGGATTTAGTAATCCTGACCGGAGCCGAACCCGAGCCGTCTGGAGATTGTGCCATTGTCCTACGGGGACAGTCGCGCCTTCATCAATCCATCTTTTCAGAAGATGAGCAAATACCACCAAAATATCGAACAAATGACGAGCATTCCTGTTGTCCACGTCAAGTGCTCCTGAGCATGTTCGGGCAAGTTATCTCCCGGCTCGATTAAACTTGGAGATGCTTTTTGTTCCTCTATTCTGTTCTTGAAGGCCCATGCACTGGCTGCAACCCCGCCAGTTACAATTGCTAATACGGCGAACAAGACTATTGTTGATACTTCGACGAAGGCATTATTGTAAACATCCATTTTTAATGGCCCTAGAATGATTGCCAAAACTGGCATGAATGGAAGGTAATAGGATAGAAATATACTCGTAGCACTGTGTTTGTTTGGGCCTGATTCTTCAGTTGTATTTTCATGACGCCATACAAAATGCCAGCCAGCCCAATCTGTAACCGTCGTCAAAGCGCTGGCCACAATGGTCAGCATAAGTGGGGCGGCCATGGGATACCAGTATAGTCAGGGGTTGATGAGTGTGTTGGATGGCTAGGCTCATCGACGATTTCTTTTGTTCTTGCGGCCGCCTTTTTTGTTATTCCAGGGTTTTGAATCCGCTGAAAATCTATCTTCGATAGTGTACACGTCGTTCTTCACTTGTACGTCGTCAGGCATTTCAGAGAAAGACGAGACGGACAATCTCATTCCACCTAGTTCGTCCTGAAGGTCTCTGATATTCTCTCCGCCCTTACCAATCAAGGTGGCTACCATTCCCTTAGGGGCATAAATTTCTGCTGAGTTTTGACCTGTTATCTTGACTCCGCATTGCACTCCTACCCATTGTTGAATCTTGTGAACCAATTGATCTCTTGCTAGAGCGGCCATCGGAGATACGCCTTTACTAGAACTGACCCCGTCTACGGGGACTACCGCAATTTCCGAGCCGAAGGCGAACATTTCATGTGTTATCTTTCCACTAGGGAACTCTACAACTTCGATTACAGGTCTTGCTAATTCCTCTTGCATACCGCTTGGTGGTTTGACTGTCATTCTAAGTTCTAGAACTTGGTGTATTTTACCCGCCTCTACATGCAGAATGGTGTCAAGGACTTGGCTTACAAGTCCTAATTCGACCTTTCCTATCAATCTCTGAATCGCCTCTAGGGCCGAGTTTGCGTGAGTTACTCCTAGTAATCCCACTCCTGCCAATCGCACGTCGGCAAATATCTCGAAATCGCGTGCCCTTCGTACTTCATCGAAGATTACGAAATCTGGACGTACTAGGAATATAATTTCGGCTGTCTTTTCTAAATCCCCTTCAAGTGGGGCGTATTGAGTAATACGATTGGCTAATTGTAAATCTCTTGGTGCTTCCATTGTCTTGACCATAGCTCCTACGTCTTCGTCTAGATACTCAGCAACTGCTTGTGCGAGTGTGGTCTTACCGGACCCAGGGCGGCCACAAATGAATATGCCTCGGTGATGGTCGGATAGCCTGTCGATTAGTTTTGGATCTATATCGTAATCTGAAATGGATAATTTAGCAACTGGCCTTACAATTGTTATTTCCCTTGCGTCTGCGAATGGTGGCCATGCGCAAGATATTCGAAGGTCTCCTAGTTGGATAACTTGGCACCCCTTTCGGTCTATCTCCAAGAAACAGTCAGAGCGATCTCTGTTATCGTCAATCGCTGATAGAATCTCTTCTTGTAAGGATTCTAGTCTCAAGGTGTCCCAACCTCCGTCATCGGCTCCTTCGACATCTGCCAACCTTAGATTGCCTATTCCTCCTGCTTTAGTTCTAGGCGGACAGTCTGCTTTCAAAAATAATGTATGAACATCATCCTCGATAAGATTCTCAAGAATCTCCGGTAGGTCTGGGTGACTAGAGAATGTTGCCATCAAGCGTAGGCATGTGTGCATAGGCTTTGACACTTCGCAATTAAGCGATGGTCGGTTCCAGAGAGTAGTATGTCCACCAAAGGTATGCTGTTACAGAAGCGCATATGACTACACCGGGTCCTGCAGGCATACCAATTGCCGTACCAAGTACAACAAGAACCCAAGTAGATACTATAAACGAAATTATCGAAAGAATTCTTGCTTTATCCAAACCCAGAGCAGCCTTCACATCGTCCCAGCGTAGTGCAGACCAAACCAAGAAAAACGCCATCACGTGAACAGAGATGAAAAGCATCGAATAAAACAGTGAGTCTGTAACATAAAACGACAGGCTTAGAGCCAGTAGTGAGGTGTAAGACAGTTTCAACATAGGGTCTTCGACCTTGCTCAATAAGTAGATGATCGCACTTGCGCCAGCTAGTAACAAAAGCGGGTTAGCGGAAGCTATTGTGTCGATTACTCCGGAGAGTTCCGGTAGTGGTTCTAGAACGAACAGGGGTTCGGATTCTTCGGTTGATGCGCCACCGGCCATGATGTGGCCAGAAGGATTTGATTCTTCAATGTGGCCTTGAGACCGGCAGTGCTTGTATCGCTCTTTCTGTCCATCTAACTCCGCGAAGAGCTGCTCCATAATCGGGAATTGCTTTCCAACTATCTCCTGATTTATGGGCTGATACGGCCGCCAGAATGTGTCTAATTTCGGCCTCTAATGGTGAATGTTTTACATCACAATACAAGGTCTGCTCCTCGCCATTAACAGTCATCTTAGCACGTTCATGAACGTCTAGGTCGAAGCGGAATGTTGCCTGTGAGCCAACAAGAGTAACGGTTCTTTTCTCGCTACTAGTTCCCCATCCAACATCGATTAAAGCCTCTATTCCCTGAGGGAATTCCAAGACTATGCGGGCTTCGATGGAGTCCCCTTCAACGTTTACTGCACTAGGGTCTGATTCGCTCAGCATATGACACATCAAATCAATGGCGTGGACTCCTAGAGATTCAATCACATTACCGCCAACCGGGGGTTTTCTTGTTGTTCTTCTAACAAATCTAAGCGATTCTAGGCGGCCTAATTCGCCATTTCTCAACACTCTCTTCGCCAAAGTGACTGCTGGATGAAATCGTAACAATAGACCTACGCCCATTACCCTCCCGTTTTCATGGGCGCTTGCAAGAACCTGGGCTGCTTCAGATTCACAACATCCTAATGGCTTCTCAACCAATACGTGGTAGCCGTTTGACATTAGTTCACGCGCTTGGATTGCATGTAGATTAGAAGGGGTTGCGATTATTACTAAATCTGCCTTTACTCCTTCGATGGAGTTTGTTTTATGATCTGCCAAGATTGCTGCATCCCTCGCTTCTTTTGAAGTATCAATTACTGTAATAGATTTGACTAATCCTTCTTCGCGAAGATTAGCTAAAGTGCGTAGATGGTTAAGCCCCCATCCGCCACAACCCAAAATCGCAACATTAAGCACGGTCTGCGCACAGCATCTCAGCCTTCACTCTTGTCCTCTTCAGTTACCTCTTCTTCTGAAGAAGTATTTACGTTATCAACGTCAAAGTTTTCAAACTGGTGTGAGTCTGTTTCTTCTAGGTTATCCAGGCTAGTAACTGTAATTCCACCATGGGAAATGGCGTAGATGTAATCGCCCATGAAAATAGACCTTCTAATATTGTAAGAAGACCACCAGCGATTCTCGTCTGATTCATAGAATTGGGAATGGTCTACTTCTCCATATATCTCAAGGCCGTTTTCAGTCACATTGACAATCATTAATTTGCTAACCCAGTCGTAACTGTAATGGTAATATCCAGCATCGTCATAATAGTAATTATAGCGATATGTGTTCATTGGAATTGCAAGCATTTCTTTTGGCTCCCAATATTGGAAGGCTTTGTGCTCCCACGTAGCCTCAGACCAAGCCCACGACCATCCATCACTAGGATCTGAAACTGGCGATACAGATAGTGCCTGGGTCAGTTGTGGATCAGAAAAGTTGGATACATTGAACAAAGATAGCCGAGTGTGCCCCCAATCAAGTCCTAGGCCTGTTTCTTCATCGCCTGGACCAAGCCCTATTGTCAAAATGGCATCATCCGATAATGGATGAATGTAGGTGGAAACCCCCGGCACTTCCAATTCGCCCATTATTCTCGGCGAGGTTTGATTGCTAAGATCAATTGTCCAGAGTGGATCCATGTTTTCGAAAGTAACGATGTATGCTCTATCTTCTACAAACCTAGCAGACCAGATTGTCTCGTTGTATGCAATTCCGTCAACTCTTCCAATTTCTCTAAGCTCTAATAATCCAGATGCTTCGTCTTCTATGTTTACTAGATTTATTACGTGGCTTTCCATTGGCTCCGGGTTTTCCATCCACCATCTTCCCCACTGGCCAGTAGTTGTTGCAACTCTTACAATCCCTTCATACTCGGAAATTGAAAATTGGTTCTGAATTGTTCCTTCGACTCTTCCAGAGCCCGCATAAATTGTTGTCCCTGGCTCGCTAATATCGAATGTGTGGATATTTGTGGCTTCGTCAAAATCATCATTATTCCAGAACCACCACCAATCCCAAGCGCTTTCTGTGATTATCAGCTTATCCTCTGAAGCATATACTAAGGGCCAGTTACCTACTATATGGTCGGCTTCGTAATCTAAATCCTCAGATGTCAAATCGATTGTGAATATACTGGTGTATCCTCTGTTTAAAGCGCCCTCGGGTGCCGTGAAATCTGAACAATCATTCTCACTCATATGATGAGTAATTATGTCATCTCCGACTCTTTCGTGGACTTGTGGTAATATTTGTTCTAATGTTATTTCATCAAGAATCTCTAGATTGTGGCCGATCGCATCTAGAGCCGCAACTTCTCTCATGTTCAAGCGCTCCTCCTCTGTAACATCAGAATCCCAATACCCCTTTGGGTAGTTTATCCATGTTTGTAAGTCAGGAATATCCATCCATGTGTGAGTTACTGCTCTTACGGAGCCGGATACTTCGCGAGCAGTAATGTAGCTGCCTTCGATGTATAACTCCCTATCAATTTCTGGTTCAGTAGAATTAGAGACGTCAAATACAGTAAATTTTGTCAAAATACTTGTTCTCCATCCATACCAATCTCCACCCCACCCCATTGATTCTGCAAGTTTGTCATCAGAATCTATGTTCCAACTAGATACTGTTGATACTACTACCAATGAGTTTTCATTAAGCATCATTGCAACTGGGTTTCCTTCGATTCCAGTTGTAGATGCATGTTCAATCTCTCCGAACTCTGGAACATCCATGATGTGTAATAGCCCATCGTCAACGAAGTAGATGTGATAACCATCTGTCTTGACGAAATCTGCTTCATCAACACCCTGTTCTTGATTATTTGTACCTGAAAAGTCGGCCCCTTTTTGCCTAGGCTGAGGTGACGAAGATGTTGCCCCGTCGCTTGACTGGGCTACCTCCATGTCGTCCTCAATCCACATGCCGCCCCAATAGTATACTTCTTCTACGGCTTGAAGTAAATTAGTACGAGTCTCTTCTTCAATACTGTTTTTCAACTCAACTTCTAATTCATCACAATCTAGGTATGAGGTTAGCATTGGCGACCCCGAAGACCTAACTGGAGTGTCTTCTAAATCGACTGGGACAATTGTGTAGCCAGTATCTTCGTCACTATCTACAACACCGGTGCAGCCGGACAATGACATTAGTAAAACCATGAAAAACGCAAGTATTGGTTTCGATGTGATTATGCTTCGCGACATAGACAGCGGTGGGTATGGCCATATAATGTAACATTGGTATGTCAATTGGACAATTAGACCCATGAAAATATGAATGAGCAGTGTAGAGGCTCCTTTGATGACGAGTTCTGATATCAGCCCTGTCAAAAAGTGGGTAATGCGTCAATACTGGCGTATGCAGCAATCTCAATCGATTATTTCAATGGGATTGCTAGGCTCTACTCTAACTCTGGCAATGTGGCCTTATGTCAATTGGAGGTTCTCTAAAACGTGTGATGCAGACTTCTGTTTCAACAACTCAGTATTAGGCATCCCAGCTACATATTTGGGATTGATTGGAATCTTCTCCTCTCTAGTTCTAATCGTTCTATGTATTGGTTACCTATACGACAGAGTGTTTTCGTTGTGGACAGCTCAGAGAAGTGTTGACTTTGAGAGAAACCCTTTCTGGACTTACTCTTTATCTCCAATGTTTATGATGAATATGGCTATGACTGCAGAGAGTTTGAAGAGAAGCTCTCCTGATGATTCAAAAATACAAGAAGAAATGGATTGGATTCTGAAATACTGCCGGGCTAATGCTGATACCGAAATTTGGGCCCGAACTGTTCAGCACTGGGATAAGCACCTTTCAGAGACACCGACATTCTGGTTCCTAGATGAGGAGGTCATGTCAAAAGCAAGATCTCAGAAAATCGAGGATGAGAATTGATGGGGATTGAAATCGAAAGGCGGTTTCTAGTCGACGGTAGAGACTTAACGCCTTGGCGTGAATGTGATTCTATATCGATTTCGCAATGCTACCTATCAGGGGTATCTCACTTAGAAGACAAAATCATGTGGAATGGTAATTTATTGGCCACCGATAGCAGAAAAATTACTGGAATTTCCACATGGAGAATTCGACTTCATGATGGTGCTGTAACGCTGACTGCGAAAGGATTTCGAACCAATGCAACTGCGAGTGAATATGAATGGCCCTTATCTGTTGATTTGTACGACTCATTGCCTCTCGATGGGTTGCCAGGCGTAAGCAAGACCCGCTACTTGTGGCCAGGAGAGGATGGTTTGTTATGGGAAGTAGACGAATTCGAAGGACGTTTAGCGGGATTAATAATTGCTGAAGTCGAACTAGAAAGTGAAGACCAAGAAGTTGCAATTCCTCCATGGACTGGACTTGAGTTAACCAACTTACGTGGTTGGTCAAATGCTTCACTTTCTACAATGATTAAGGATTCAGAGCAGAATTGATTCTATCCAGCTCTTCATCTGTTAATGATGGGTGAACTGGGATTGCAACAAGTCTGTGGGCTATCTCGTCGCAAACCGGTAGAGATACTTCGTGCTGTATATGTTCTGAGTAAACCTGGTGCCGGTTACAAGGAATTGGATAGTGCACCCTTGCATCAATTCCAACTTCGTTGAAATTAGAGATTGTGGATTCGGCATCGTCTCTCAGTAGGCATAATTGGTGCCAAGAATGTTCTGAGTTTGGCCTTGCTTTGGTGTCGTGAGAAAGTATTGAAGCGTTGGCTCTGCGTTTTGCTGTCCAATCATCAATGTGTTTCAATTGGATTCTCCCTATTGCCGCACTAACTTCGCTCATCCTCAAATTCGTACCTAATTCGATTGATTCTAATGAGTCATCGCGTCCGTGATCAACAAGTCTTCGCATACGATCGGCTAAGTCTGCCCTAGTAGTCGTTATCATTCCGCCTCCCCCCCCTACAGCCATGTTTTTTGAAGGGAAAAAGGAGAAGCATGCTATGTCCCCAATAGAACCTGCCATCTCACCATTAAGCATCGCTCCGTGTGCTTGTGCGGCGTCTTCGATTAGAGCAATGTTGTTTATTTTGCATATTTCTTTGAGGCGATGTGAAAATGGTTGTCCGAATATATGAACTCCAATTACGGCTTTGGTTTTTGGAGTAATCTTACGCTCTACGTCATCAGGGCAAATGCACCAAAAGTCGCCTTCGATATCAGCAAATACTGGAGTTGCGCCTACTAAACTGACTGCTGTTGCCGTAGCAATAAATGTCATTCCCGGAACAATTACTTCGTCTCCAGGGCCAATGTCGAGTAATCTCATGGCTGCCCAAAGTGCTGCAGAGCCACTTTGGCAGGGCACGGCTGCGACGGCTCCACACCAATTAGCAAACTCTGAACCGAATGCTTTTGCTTGTGGCCCCTTGACCCACCTGCCGCTAGATAATGCGTTTACTGCGGCTCTTTCACACTCCTCATCCCAGAATGGACGAGCCAATGGGATTCGAGACATACCTCGGCGAAGAGGTCCAACTCCTTGAGTGTGTCCCGCCTACTGCGTGGGCGTAGTCATCCTCAAAGGGGCAGGCACTGTTGGCTGGCTCATGTCGGAGGAAGGTACTCATGAGTTGAGAGACCTCGTCGACGATATTTTAGAGACTTCTTCACCAAAAAAGAAGAAGAAAATCAAGGCAAAGGGGATGCTTCTGGGGGAGCGTCGTGACACCGGAGATATTGTTCAAATCGACAAGATGGTTCTGGCTCGACATGCTGCAATGTTGGGTTCTACCGGTTCAGGAAAAACCGTGATGGCAAAGACCGTCATCGAAGAAGCCGCCCTAGCTGGAATTCCCTCATTAATTCTAGATCCGCAAGGAGATCTTGCTCGCTTGGCTTTAGCCATAAAAGAGGGGGATTTGATAGAGCAAGGCGGTGAAGTTGACAGGATGAAGAAACTAATTTCCAAAATGGAAGTTAGAATTTGGACTCCTTTAAGATCCAAAGGTTTGCCACTATGTATCGACCCGTTTCGTTCGCCGCCCGCAGACCTAGATGCAGAGGAGGCGATTACAGCATGGGATATGGTGGCTGCTGGATTTAGCAACCTTGCTGGTTTCGATGTTGAAAAGACACAGGGAAAGGTTGTCAAACCGTTCCTGTATGAAATACTCGTAAATGGAACGAGGCTAGGGTTAGACGTCAGTGACTTTCAAGGCCTTGCTAAAGTTGTTAGAGAGCCTAAAGATAATTTCACAAGAGCGCTGTACCCTGAAGCTTTTATCGATGTTGATGATGAAGAAAAGCCCGATGTCCCTACATGGGAGGAAATCATGTTTGAGCATGGTCTTCGTGATTATGATGAAATGTTACCTAAATCTACTAGAAATGATTTGGCTCGAAGATTGTCTGCTTTCAGTAGCGGTGTGAATCAACTACTATTCTCAAATGGGGTTCCAATTGATATCGATGCTTTTTGTGAACCTGCAATGCCTGGAAAGGTTCCATTGAATATTGTGTATCTCAATACAATTCAGGATGAAGCCCAGAAGCAATATTTCGTACAGGAATTGGCCAGAGAGTTGTATGATTGGATGTTAACTCAGCAGCCTGCTGAAGGCGAATTGAAATTGTTATTCTTTATGGATGAAGTAGCGCCTTATCTTCCTCCACATCCAAGAAATCCGCCGGCTAAAGATTTGATTAAACTAATTTTCAAGCAAGCGAGAAAATATGGAGTTGCGTGTGTATTGGCGACACAAAACGTGAGCGACGTGGATTACAAAATTCTGGCTCAGGCAAATACTACCTTCATCGGTCGATTTACTCAACCGCAGGATGTTGAAAAGGTGCGACATTTACTGAAAGAAAGTGGTGGAGATCAAGACCTAGTGAAGCAACTACCAACACTTGGCCCGGGTCAGTTCCAAATGGTTGCACCCGATGTTGACCCCGCCCCAGTTCCAATACAATGCCGCTGGCTATACACAGATCACGGCGCTCCTTTGAATGAAGATCAAGTCGAAGAAGCGACAACTCCTGAGATTAGAGCTTGGGCTAAAGCAAGAAGTGCAGGTAAAGGAAGAAGCCGTGGCAGAGGAGCCGCTGCTGCTGCTGCCAGGGGTTCTAATTGGAGCAATGGTTCAGACAACAGTAGTAGCGAAGGCTTGGTTGAATCTGCTAGGCTGAAATCTGTAGGTGGCATGACTGCTGCCGCTCAGGGAATTGTTGATGATTCAGCATTCGTAGTTCGCCTTATGGGCGGGTTATCTGTTCTCAAAGATGGAAGAGACCCGTTGTATGTTATGCAGGCAACTGTGAATGCAACAACTTCGTTGGTGATGGCTTGGACATTGGTTGCTTTGCTTCTAGCTTGGAGGGACACCTCGCTCGAATGGTGGTGGTTAGCGGGAAGTTTCGTCCTCACTCTAAGTGTTGGCCTTGTGATCTCTTTGGAACTATTGCTATCTCATGATGCCGAACTTCTCCGCAAATTAAGCAAATTTGCTAAAGCATCTCATATTCTGATTATCGTATGGTTGTGGGGATTGTTGTATTGGTCATTCAACGGGCTAGACTTGTATGGGGCTGAACCACTATTGGAAGTAGTCGTAGTATGGGTCACACTATTCCTTGTAATCGATGGATGGAAGAGGTTCAAGTTGGGCCGAATCAAATGGAATGGTGGAACGGCTTTATCCAAATCGAAAGGGCTGACTGCTGTATTAACAGACACACAGTTAACTGAAATGCAATCTAATTCCAAACAAATATTGGCAGGGATGAGATGGATTATGGATTTAGTAACACTGAGTTGGCTGTGTATCCTTTTGATTGATACTCCTGCAGGATACTGGGCTAGACCTACGCTATGGATTGCTTCCCTTTATGCACTGACTTTCGGAGCTGAAACTTGGTTGCGGCTTCGGGGTAAAATGCCAGAGGTGTTGGCTTGAGTGTGGATGGTTTCATACCGTTGGATTGGAACCAATTACCTAAACAAGAAATGGAAGAGCGTGCTAATGCGTTGTTTCAGCAAATGAATTCTCGTAGAACAACTAGGCACTTTTCCAAAGAGAAGGTGCCTAGAGAATTGATTGAGAAAGCGATTATGTGCGGCTCTACTGCTCCAAGTGGTGCTCATTTACAGCCCTGGACTTTTGTTGCGGTTAGTAATTCTGAAATGAAATCTAAGATGCGAAATGCAGCTGAATTGGAAGAGAAGAAAACCTACACTGAAAGAATGCCGGAGGCTTGGCAAGAAGTGCTACAGCCTTTGGGTACTGATGCAGTAAAAGAGCATATGACTGATGCCCCATGGTTGGTAGTTCTATTCAGGCAAAGTAAACGAGTACGTGAAAATGGAGAGCAGGGGCCTACTTACTACTCAACGGAATCGTGTGGTATTGCCGCTGGGATGTTTATTCATGCAATTCACAATATGGGATTGGTTACTCTAACTCACACCCCTTCACCGATGGGCTTCCTTAGGGAAATATTGGACCGGCCAAATCACGAACATGCGATGCTGGTTATGCCTGTGGGATATCCTGCAGATGATGCTAAGGTGCCAGATATATCTAGGAAAGAACTTGCTGATGTTGCTGTTTTTTTAGAATAATCACAATGTTGTGATATCGTTTCTTTCCTTACTAACTCCGAGATCTTTAATCGCCTTGTTGTAGATGTCCGCCTCTAATTCTTTCGAGCGAACCAATGAAGATAGAGCTGCGAGAGTAATATGTTGAGAGTCGATTTCGAAGAATCTGCGTAGGTTAGGCCTAGTATCTGAACGACCAAACCCGTCTGTCCCTAGAATGGTGAAATCTCCTCCGACCCATTGACGTATCATGTCAGGAACTGCAATCTGATTGTCACTTACAGCAATTGTTGGATATGTTCCATCGCCTAGCATTTGTTCAGCATAAGGAACTTGGCGTGCACTATCTGGATTCAATCTGTTTTCCCGCTCGCAGTTTAATCCATCTCTACGTAATTCACCATATGATGTTGCAGACCATATTTCAGAGCGTACTCCATACGTCTCCAATACTTCTACTGCGGCTAGTAATTGCAACATTATCGGACCTGAACCAATTAATCGAACGATAGGCCCATCTCCTTTTGGAGCACTACGTAATTTGTAAATTCCTTTGACGATTCCCTCGTCGACTCCCGCTGGTTTTGGAGGCATTGGATGGTTCTCGTTGTACACTGCAATGTAATACAAAACATCGGTTTCTTTGACGAACATTTCGTCAATACCCGAGCGAATTATGGTGGCCAACTCATAGGCAAATGCCGGATCATATGCCCTAATGGCCGGGTTGGTATGAGCCATCAATAAGCTGTGCCCATCTTGATGTTGGAGTCCTTCTCCATTGAGGGTTGTACGGCCACTAGTTGCTCCAATCATGAATCCTCTAGCACGCTGGTCTGCTGCAGACCAAATTAGGTCTGCAACTCTTTGGAATCCAAACATACTGTAGAATATGTAGAATGGAATTGTTGGGCTTCCTTGAGTAGAGTATGATGTTGCACTTGCAATGAATGTTGACATTGCGCCTGCTTCAGAAATGCCTTCTTCGAATAATTGGCCCTTCTGACTTTCCTTATACTTCATTATCATCTTGTGGTCAACAGGGGTGTATAGTTGGCCTTCGGGGTGATATATTCCGAACTGGGCAAATAATGGGTCCATACCAAATGTTCTAGCCTCATCTGGAACTATAGGGACTACCCTTTTGCCAATTGATTTGTCCTTCATTAGACTACTTAGTAAGCGAACGAAAGCCATTGTTGTAGAAACTTGCATTTCCCCTTTGGTTCCTTCATCAAATGTAGCATACCCTTCCGGACCAGGAGGTTCTAATTCGGTGGCAGGTGAACGCCTTTCAGGGCAGAAACCGCCAAGAGATTTCCTTCTTTCTTTCGCATAGGAGACGACCTCTGGAACCGATTCTGGCTCGACGAATGGATATTCTTTCAACTCCTCATCTGTGAATGAAAGTCCTAGGTCATCTCTCATCCATTTGATACTGTCTTCATCGGCTTTCTTTTTGCCATGAGTTGAATTCCTACCAGCAAATGCTGGGCCAAGACCGTATCCCTTAATTGTCCTAGCAAGGATTACTGTTGGCTTTTCATCACTATTCGCCGCAGCTGCATATGCTGCATTGATTTTGACCATGTCGTGACCGCCGAGATTAGAGGCCAGCGATTCTAAATCGTCATCACTAAGATGAGACACCATTGCCTTTAGTTGAGGAGTGTTGAATAGTTCATTTCTGAAAGTTTTAGCATCACTAGTGAATATACGTTGCTCGTCTCCATCAACAAGTTCGTCTAAGCGGTTTGCCAATACTCCATCAGAGTCTCGTGCGAATAAATCGTCCCACATTGACCCCCACAGAATCTTAATGACATTCCAACCTGAGCCTCTAAATCTTCCTTCTAATTCTTGAACTATCTTGGAATTGCCCCTTACTGGGCCATCTAATCGCTGAAGGTTGCAATTCATGATCATGATTACATTGTTCAGGTTTTCTCTAGCGGCAAGTGTTAGTTGAGATAGTGACTCTGGTTCGTCAGATTCCCCGTCCCCCATAGTGTACCAAACACGTGAGTTCGATGTGTCCGCTAACTCTCTACTCGATAGGTATCGATTGAAGCGCGCAGTATGAATTGCAGTCATTCCGCCAAGACCCATTGATACGCTAGGGTATTCCCAAAAGTTTGGCATGAGTCTCGGGTGAGGGTATGAAGAGAGGCCATTGCCTTCACATTCAATCCTGAAATTGTCAATATTTTCTCTTGTTAGGCGCCCTTCTAGCCAGGCTCGAGAATAGACCCCGGGGCTTGCGTGCCCCTGCCAATAGACATGGTCTCCCCACCCATCCAGGTCCTTTCCCCGATAGTAGTGGTTCTGTCCAACTTCCCATAGGTGAGAGTTAGATGCGAATGTAGAGATGTGGCCCCCTATGCCATCGTTGGCCTTATTGGCTCGTGTAACCATCATCATTGCATTCCATGTGATAATTCCATGCAAGCGCTTCTCCATTTCCAAATCGCCAGGGTAATTTGGTTCTCCTGAAGGGTGAATTGTATTGAGATAAGGGGTGTTAACAACGTCAATTTCTACACCTTCCTCTTTTGCTGCACTAATGGTTTGCAAAAGAAGCCTGTGGGCTCTTTCAGGACCTAAAGCGTCACTAACTGCTCTAATGGCTTCCTGCCATTCAAGAGTCTGTTCAGGGTCTGGGTCAGGAAGTGAATCGCGAAACCCGTCTCCACTCATAACCCTCTCTCCAGTAGTAATGCGACCATAGGCCACATTTCAAAGAATCGCTTTACTCGTTCATTACATTATCATGCCATTTTTGCAATATTTCTGCACAATCTTCCTGATTTTTAACAATTACAACATTATCCGGAATAAGCCCACTCATCGATGAATCGGCGACGGTTATTCCATCATGGACCGCAATAATTTCGACTAATTTTGTATGGTCTAGATACACACCGACTTCAAAAACCACCCAGGGTTCGCCGTTCCCTACTAATTTTCGAAACATTTCCGTAAAAAGGAAACTAGCTAAATCTTCACTTGTATGAAATGAGCAGAGGCCTGAAAGCATTTCGAGTAAATGTAGAGACTCCGGTGAAAGTTCTGGCTGATTGTCGATTACTCTCGATTTCGTCATTGTAAGTAGCGGCGATTCGTCCATATTATTCCCCCATCAAAGATTATTACTTTTGAAAAATTCTTGACATCATGCGGTGAAAGTGGTGAACCCCTCTCTCCATAGATGGCGAATATCTGCCGCTATCATAGGCGCTAGAAGCCATATTCTTCTGTATCGCTTCAACGATTTTCTGATCTTGTTCCTCGACTGTATCAACAATGGCTCCAGCTCCTTTTGCTGCTAATTCTTTATCTCCGAC
>JAACDL010000218.1 GCA_009936765.1 Methanobacteriota archaeon | reverse complement strand
TGAGGGATATTCATAGCATCAGACATTTCATCGTCATAACTAACACCAAGATTAGGCAATAAAATCGTTAAAGCTCTAGCCCTACTTACTTCTTCTTGTCTCAACTCACGACTTTCACGTGATGCTAGAAGATAGTCACTCCAATACATTAATGCCTCACTCTCCTTTAAAGTAATCGCTTCATATAACCGCCTTAATATTGGCAAATCCAGATAGGTCATACTGTCAGCCAACAAACCTTCTAACCAATCTTCTAGCGCGCTGGTATCCTTCACCCAACCACATTCAACTGCATACTCAAGCCCTTGAGAGTAAGTAAACCCCCCAATTGGCAGACTCGGGCTGACCAGTTGCATCAGGCGCAGATAAGCAAGTGAATTGGTTTTTGAATTAGTAGGCATGATGATGGGAGTTCTCATGAATATGACCATGACCGCTGCCATGCTCCCCATATGCCCCAGGCTCAGGCTCAAATGGTAGTTCTTCAAAAGAAGGATTGATACCTAAGCCAATTAACATTTGATCTAAAACATGGTCATGCTGATAGCGAAGCTCATTAGGTAATAATTGCAACGGAACATGGCGATTACCTAAGTGATAGGCCGCTCGCATCAGTAAATGAAAGTCTTCTGATTTGATGACAGAGACTTCCTCAGGTGCAGAGATTACCTGAACAATGGACCCTTCCTCTGATTCTAGTAAATCACCGCCCCTCATAATAGGACCACGATCAAGAAATATACCGACATCAGATCCATCGGTTAAACGTGCTTTCAAGCGAGCTTTTACACGCCTCTCTAAAGTCAACTCCACAAAAAAACCTGGAGTGCCATGTTGAATTCTTTTAATTAACTTAAGCATTTTTAAAATAAAAAATAACGTTGGGCCATAGGTAATTCACTCGCAGGTTTGCATGTCAGCAACTGACCATCTGCTCGTACTTGATAGGTCTGCGAATCGACTTCTATCTCAGGCTGATAATCATTAAGCAGCATGTCCTTCTTTTGAATATTACGGCAGTTTTTGACAAGACCAATTAAAGATTTTAGACCTAGCTGGCCAGCCACATCATTCTCAATGGCGGATTGAGACATGAAGGTCATTCGTGTTGCATGACGCGCGCCACCTAGTGCACCAAACATATAGCGATAATGAACTGGTTGTGGTGTCGGGATTGATGCATTGGGGTCTCCCATTGGAGCCGCAACGATCATGCCGCCCTTGATAATCAAGCTTGGTTTGGTGCCAAAGAATGCAGGGCTCCATAAAACTAAGTCTGCCAACTTACCCTTTTCGATAGAGCCAACTTCATGAGCGATGCCATGAGTAATGGCTGGATTGATAGTGTATTTCGCCACATAGCGCTTAGCCCTTTGATTATCCGCTTGAGCATCATCACCTTCTAAAGAACCACGTTGCACCTTCATCTTATGAGCAGTCTGCCAAGTACGCATAATGACCTCCCCTACACGCCCCATTGCTTGAGAGTCCGACGCAATCATCGAGAAAGCACCTAAATCATGGAGAATGTCTTCTGCTGCGATAGTCTCGCGACGAATGCGAGACTCAGCGAATGCCACATCCTCAGCAATTGATGGTGATAAGTGATGGCAAACCATCAACATGTCTAGATGCTCATCAACAGTATTAACGGTATAAGGACGTGTTGGGTTTGTAGAGGATGGCAATACATTCGAAAAACCAGCCATTTTAATAATATCTGGTGCATGTCCACCGCCTGCACCCTCAGTGTGGTAGGTGTGAATTGTTCTGCCATTCATCGCAGCGATTGTATCCTCAACAAATCCAGACTCATTTAGGGTGTCAGTATGAATAGCAACTTGAACATCATAATCATCAGCAACTGTTAGACAGGTATCAATGGAAGCGGGTGTGGTTCCCCAATCTTCATGGAGCTTTAATCCTATTGCACCAGCTGAAATCTGCTCAGCTAATGGCCCTTGCTTAGATGCATTACCCTTTCCCAAGAACCCTAAATTAATCGGTAAATCATCCGCTGCTTCGAGCATACGGTGGATATTCCAAGGGCCAGGAGTGCAGGTTGTTGCGTTGGTCCCAGTCGCAGGACCAGTACCACCACCTAACATTGTTGTAACGCCTGACATCACAGCCTCTTCAATTTGTTGAGGACAGATAAAATGAATGTGCGAATCAATACAACCAGCTGTAAGAATTTTCCCCTCGCCTGCAATCACTTCAGTGCCTGGGCCAATAATGATATTAATGCCAGGTTGTACATCTGGGTTACCCGCTTTTCCGATACAAGCAATACGACCTGATTTAATACCTACGTCTGCTTTGATAATTCCCCAATAATCAAGAATCAATGCATTTGTGATCACCACATCAGCCACTTCATCCGCCATCGCTTGACTTTGACCCATGCCATCGCGAATGACTTTACCGCCACCGAACTTGACTTCATCACCATAAACAGTCAAATCCTTCTCAACCCTTATAAGTAATTCCGTATCTGCTAACCGCACTCGATCACCGGTAGTTGGGCCATACATCCCTGCATAAGCCTGTCGTGAAATCTTCATTAGTCCAGCTTCCCCATAATCTTTGCATTAAAACCATAAACAATTCGTTTACCAGCATAGCTCACCAACTCCACATCGCGCGTCTGACCTGGCTCAAATCTCACAGCAGTACCTGCAGGAATATTTAAACGAAATCCTTTACTCAATGATCTGTCAAAATCTAGTGCGGAGTTTGTTTCGTAGAAGTGATAATGCGAACCAACTTGAATGGGCCGGTCACCATTATTCGCTACCTTCAATGCTATCTTTGCTCTACCTTCATTAAGAGAAATATCACCTTCTGAAACTAATAATTCGCCCGGCTTCATTTTCATTCCTTATACGATTGGTTCATGAACAGTCACAAGCTTTGTGCCATCTGGGAAAGTAGCTTCTACCTGCACATCATGAATCATGTCGGCAACCCCATCCATCACATCATTTCGGGTTAAAAAAGTTCTTCCGTAATCCATTAATTCAGCGACACTTTTTCCGTCACGCGCGCCCTCCATGATGCCGGCACTGATAAAGGCAACTGCTTCGGGATGGTTGAGTCTCAACCCACGCTCTTTACGTCGCTCAGCCAATAAAGCTGCCGTAAAAATTAGTAATTTGTCTTTCTCTCTTGGCAGCAATTTCATTAATAATTTTCCTTTAAGTATTCCAAATTCTGGGGTGATTAGATGCTTTACCAAAAGTCAGCAGTCGGAGAGATGACCAAATAGCTATAAAAACTTTTCGTGCAAAATCTGTTGAATCACCTAAGTAACGAACAACTAAAAAATCATCTATTAACGACGCGGAAAAATTATCTATCGCTTCAATGGGTAATGCTTTTCTAACTAAATCCATGCTTGATTCATCAATGTGATTCATTATAAATATTGCTGTCACTTGCATTGATGCCATAAGAGACAATCGATCTTTTGTCTCAGCATTAAATCTCATTCGTTCAAAAATTATGGGCTTCTTATTTCTCAGAATCTGCAGAGATGAGTCCACATAACCAGTATCAAAT
>JAACDL010000217.1 GCA_009936765.1 Methanobacteriota archaeon | reverse complement strand
TTCCTGATTTCAGGAGTCTGGTCTGCAATAATAAACTCAAGCATAGCAGCCCACATTACGAACTCCATACTCTGTTCCAGCTCTTGTTGGCCACCTACTTCTGTCACCATGTTATCCAAGGTGTCTGAAGGAGAGTGGTATGCATCATAATCTGCATCATATGCACCTAAGTGGAAGATTGTTTGAGCTCCTAACTCACGGAAAGTAACGTGGTCTGAACGGCCGAATGTGTCCTCATGGACGTCCATTACCAAGTTGTAGTGTTCATCCCAATGCTGGTCACAACCTGCACCATACGAACCATCAATAGTCAGATTTCTAGGTGCCTTTAGAATGTTGAAGTGAACATCATCAAGAACAGTCGTTATGGCGACGTCTTGTACTTCAGGATCTGCATCAGGCCCTGACCATGCATGGTAAGGGAATGGGTCTCCGTTTGACTTGTATGCTGGCCAAGACATTCCCATCATATCCATATTGATGTAGAACTCAAGTTCTTTGTCTTGAGGAAGGCAGTAGTCGCAATCGTTGTTTGCGAACGCACTGGAGCCACGAAGACCTTCTTCTTCGCTGGACCACAATGCTAGGAATGTGTCACATTCGAAAGTCAGGTCTGCAAAAGCACGAGCGAATAGCATCATAGAAACAGTACCTGCTGTATTGTCGTAAGCGCCTTCGTATGTGCCACCGCCAGGTGGACCGCCAGGTGGTGCGATATCCATGTGGCCACCCATTCCTTGAACGCAGTTATCGTTACGTCCTTGTTTCCAAGCAATTACATTCAGACTCTCTGGTTCTGTAGGATTTCCATGATCGATAACTCTCAGGATATGAGTTTCATATCCAAGTCCTTCAAAGTGGCCTTGGAAGAAAGATGCCGCTCTTTCGAATGCAGGATTAGGGCTTCCCATCCAACGATTGACATATCCACCACATTCCGTGGAATCTGTACAAACACTGGTGATGAACTCCATCTTATCGAACCAGTCTTCGCCGTTTACAATAGGAGTTCCATTGGTGATTGGAACGCTCACTGCTTCGGTTTGGCCGTCTGCATCCATGAATGCAATGTTTACTTCTGTTGTGTAAGGAGTTGTGAGAAGTTGTCCAAACACCGTTGCGTCTTCTACCATTACCATGTGATCTTTGACATAGGTGCCGTTCACGAATATCAGTACATCAGCATCGGTTGAAATCGCATTCCCTTCTCCTTTTAAGGTGAAGTCGTGAAACTCGCCAGTTCTCATCTCAGCATCTTCAGGGTTAACGAAATCGATTTGCAATGAATCTGCAGGGTATACTTCAGACTTTTCATCTTCGCCAAAACATCCAGCTAAAGGTGCTACCAAAAACAACCCAGTCAAGATTAGTGCCGTTAGTTGACGGTTCATGCGCTTCGCGCATATTCCATTCTTCTTCAATATATGGTGGAATTGCGGATAGCAATCTCGCTAAAGTGGAGTCAAAATGGATGCGGATAGCGGGAATCGAACCCACGACATGAGGTTGGAAACCTCAGGTGATAACCACTTCACCATATCCGCGAAGTAATCTGTCCGAGGGCGTACTCTTCTTAGCCGATTCGGTCTAATTCCTCGGTGGTAGTCTGTCAAATCTACTACTATCTTCCATCACATACCTACCAGATAATCGCTGATTGATGTGTTCTCTGCGCTCTGCTTTTTGCTTGATAGAGTTATTACGAGCATTGTAGGCTAAGAACAATGCAAGTATGACTGCGAGGCTTACTGCAACAATTTCTTGGATATGCGGGACTTCTTGTGCGGTTTCTAGTAAGTCGTCGAACGAATCACCATCTGCTGAATTAATCGCTTCAATTTGTATTGAGGTGAAAGCCATAGAAGATGCAGCACCTGGCTCACTAGCTTCTATTACAGAATTGATATTTCCTTTTTCGACAATTTGACCTGAGAATGCTACGCTTTGAGTTCCTTCGCCTGCAATCACCAGAATGTGAGTTCGTATTCCTGCATCGATTGCATTCATCGAACGCCATTCAACTTTGACAGTCAGGCTATTCTGTATCATATTCGTCACAGTGCAAGTGAAAGCAACACTTGGATCAGTTTCTAAATCGATTTCAAATTCCACCGGA
>JAACDL010000042.1 GCA_009936765.1 Methanobacteriota archaeon | reverse complement strand
AGTTTCCATGCATCTCTACCTGATGGCAGCACATCTGGAAACGTTCGTTACTTCCATGCATCATTCGCTGACCAAATCGATATCGCAATCCTTTCCGGTGACTCTACACGTGTTTCCTCAATTAAGCAGGACATGGTCATCCTAGGACTGACTTATACACAGTATGATATCAACGACTGGGGCGAATACCTAGACCTAGGATGGTTAACTCATTACGACAAGGTAATCATGCCTTGGCAAGATGTTAACACAGCTAAGCCTGGTGATGAAGGCGGAAAGGGTTACTACGAATTGATCGGTGGTTCTTCTTACCAAAATGCAATGAAGAACTTCATGTCATCTGGAGGAACAGTTCAGGTTCACCTTTCTGGTGCGACTGATTACTACGAGTACTCTTCGTCTACTGGAGAAAGTTTACTTCCGTTCGACATGGATATTCAACCGAGAAACACTCCTGAAACAAGAGTCACATACAACAACATGGAAGTTGCAGACCCATACCATCCAATTTTGGAAGGTGTAGACCTTGCAGCATTCCAAGGATTTGACCAATTCGGAACTGTTACAGAATCGATTATCAACACCAAGAGCGCTTCTGCAACATCCGTTCCACGTGCTTGTAATGGATACTCCGAAGAAGGAGGTTCTTTCCAGAGGTTATTGCAATCTGAAGCAGACGTGCAAGACACTGTACTGGGTGTATGCAGCTATGTTGATGGTGGCCTAATCGTTACCACAATAGATGTTGCAAGTGTATCTGACAGAGCAGACAGTAGCACTTTCCCTCTTCTTGGGAACATGCTCTCCTACCAAGTAACTCCTTATCCTAATGGATTTGGAACACTTGGAAGTGGCCTAGATTTGACAATCAATGGTGAAATACCATCATTCGATCCTTCAACTGGCGGATACGCTTACCATTACATGAAGAGTAACTCCGAGATTACTTTCGGACACATTACTAGTGCTTCCGAAGTATTATCCACAGATTGGGTAATCAGCGGACCAACTGACTGGACTGGTTCTTCAATGGCTAGTGGTACCGACCACACAGATGTAGCAACACCGACAGTTGATTTCTGTAAGGTAGACCTTTCATCTGCAACAGGATGTCTCCAGGGCGCAACTTGGGAAGTTACACTCTTCCTACACGATGCTGCTGGACATTCCCGTTCGATATCGGTTACTGTAATGACTGATGATACAAGGGCTGACGAATTCCGCCCAGTAGCGGATGCAATGGTCGATATGAGAGCTGAATACGAAGACCAAATCGAAGACCGTGGAGTCAAATCCGTATCGGGAATCGATTGGCCTCTTCAGAGAATCAACCTCGATCAATCCGGAGCGTTGACTGTTCACTTTGATGCAGGCAACTCTTCTGATGCAGACGCTCTTTCCGGTAACGGAATTGAATCTTACGAATGGACAGTTCTGTTTGACAAGCCTTACAACGAAGACAATTACAAGTTGGAAGGACACAACTTCATCACTCCATCGTCTAGCGATGGAGCATGGGCATACACCTTCAGTAACGTGACAGTGGACCCAAGTGGACAGACTGAATCTTTAATCCGTATCGAATTAGTTGTTTATGACCAAGCAGGAAAGAGTTCTGACAAGTACAAGATGTACTTCTCGGTTGTACCAGAAGGGTTCGGGGATGCTGAGCCAACTGTACAAGTTGAACTTAATTTGAACGGGTCATCATTCATCCAAGATACTATCACACTGAGTGGTAATGTTGTTGATGGTGCTGAACAGGGTGACGTATATGTCGAAGTGGCTCTAACGGATGCAACATTTGATCAGACAGCAGTCGCTAAGTACACTCTTCAACTTGAACAGAAGTGGGCAAGATCAGAGGCATTGGGAGACGGAGATGGGTTCCAATTGACTTTGAACATTGCAGATCTTTATGATAACAATTCCAAGAACATCAGGGTGTTCTTGAAGATATACGAAGGTGATGACAAACGCTGGCCTATTATCTACTGGATTGAAATCACACTACCTGAATGTCAAGGTGTTGTAGTACCTGTAGAGGTATTAGATGCCGAGCCAGATGCATACTGGATTTGGAATGAAGACACCATGGAATGTGAATGGTCTGGAGAGTTCACAGATTCAGATAACGACGGAATCCCTGACAAAGAACCAGTCAGTGATGATGCAGAATCTAGCGGTGATAGCGATTTGATGCTATACCTTGGAGGAGGACTTGGTCTTGCACTAATCGTAATACTGTCTCTCTTCTTCGTACTTCGTGGCGGAAATGAAGACGAAATCGTAGACTCAGGAATGGGTGGAGATTTCACTGCAACCGCTGCAGGATATGCTGGAGTCGCAGAGATGGATCCAATGGAGCAATATGTTCAGCAACTAATCGCTCAAGGATATCCCGAAGAAACTGCTAGGGCTTATGCTCAACAGTACGCCGGTCATTTCCAACAATAGATGGAACCGCTATTGGAACAGGACTCTGCCCTGAGGGGCAGGGTCTTGTGACCGATTGAACTATCAGTGGTGCCCACTCGCCATGGGTCATGGATAAGGGTGCTAACTATACCGTCGCGGATTCGAGTCTGGCAGAAGAAGGTTCGTTACGTGTTGATTGGGCACGTTCAAGGATGCCGGTACTTGCTGCATTGAAAGCACAAGCTGAATTGGACAAGCCTCTAGCGGGAATGCGTGTTGCAGGCTGTCTTCACGTAACTAAAGAGACAGCAGTTCTGATCGAAACAATCCGTGCAGCAGGTGCGGAGATATCTTGGTCGGGTTGTAACCCACTTTCAACACAGGATGATGTGGCAGCATGGCTTGCAAGCGAAGGATACTCAGTACACGCCTGGCATGGTCAATCGGTAGAAGATTTCTATTGGTGTATTGACAAAACTTTGGAGTTTAAGCCAACTTTGACACTTGATGACGGTGCAGATTTGATTGTACGTGTCCATGGAGAGAAATCTGAATATGCTGAAACAGTAATCGGCGGTACTGAAGAAACGACAACAGGAGTTCACCGACTACGTGCTATGGCAGCAGCAGGAGATCTGAAGTATCCTGTTATCGCTGTTAACGATGCAATCACAAAATGGGATTTTGACAACGTATATGGTACGGGGCAATCTACTATTGATGGCATTCTACGTTCTACCAGCGTATTGATTGCTGGTAAGACATTCGTTGTGGCAGGATATGGCCACTGTGGAAGAGGCCTTGCTATGAGGGCTAAGGGAATGGGTGCGAATGTAGTAATTACAGAGATTGACCCTCTTCCTGGTCTTAGGGCTGTAATGGATGGTTTCAGAGTCATGAAGATGGATGAAGCTGCAGCAATCGGCGATATCTTTTGCACGGCTACTGGAATGAAGGATGTAATTGCAGGGCACCATTTTGACATGATGAAAGACGGTGCTTTAATCTCTAACACTGGGCATTATGATTGCGAAATTAATATTGAACAATTGAAAGAGCGTTCTGTTTCTGTACGCACAATCCGCCCAGAGAATGATGAATACACTTTGGAAGATGGACGAAGAGTCTACCTTCTTGCAGACGGGCGTTTAGTAAACCTAGCCGCTGCAGAAGGCCATCCGTCAGAAGTAATGGACATGAGTTTCGCTAATCAGTTCCTCTCATTGTGTAGGCTTGCTGCTGAAGCTGAATCTTTGGAAACTGATGTTTATGATATTTCATTGGAGCAAGACATGGATCTCGCCTCTACCAAATTAGAGACTCTCGGTTTCTCCATCGATGTCTTGACCACTGAGCAAGTCAGATACTCTACAGATTATACTGCAGGGACATGATACAGTTCACTCTTCTTCGTAGGAAGTAGGTGCTTCATCATCTGCATCTTCGATGAATCCCATTTCATCATAGTGGGATTCAAAGTCTGGCATATTCATCTTCCAGTTTCTTGGAAGTTTGTTGTCTGATTCGATAATCTTGTTCAGGCGTTGTTGGAATGCAGGTGGGTGTCTCGAATACAAAAACATGTACAGTTTTGCGCCACGAATATCTTCTGGAATCACAACTTTACCACTACTCGCTTCAAACTGTATCGCTCTAAGAAGATTAAATCCAGGGCGATTGACTCTTTGGTATAATTTCCTAGTAAATGACATACCAATAATCACGGTTACTAGAATTAACAAACTGGTAAGGCAGAATCCGCCCCAGCCATCACCGAATAAAGATCGAGATACGAATACTTCCATCATTAGGAACGGGACAGTTGTCATCATGAACAACATATTCTCTGAAACAGGAGCTTTGTTCGCTCTCATTTTAATCGCAGTCCAACCTCCATGTTTCTTCTGCCATGGCTTGAAGAGCGCCTTAGGGTCTTGTTCAGCAGACATTTCTAATGTTCTGTGCAGGTGAGTAATACGGGCGAGTTGAGAATTTGCAATATCTAGATCGTCCTCGAATAAGGAACCCAATCTGTCTCTTGCCTCAGCATACATCCCTAAATCTGAGAGAATTGTTGTTTGTTCAATTACAGGAACAGCCTCCAATGGAGCAGCATCTCTACAACGTTGCCACCAATGAAGGGCATCTTCATACAATCCTAACTGGTCAACCATTATTCTACCACCCTTTACCCAGGCATCAACTCTGGTTGGGTCGATATCAATTATTTTGTTACAGGCAACCAGTGCCTTTGATGCTTGTTCAATATCTGGGTATTTACCGTCTGGAGAAAGTAGTCCGACAATCATCCACCAAGCATTAGTATGCTCAGGGTCGGCTTTCACAGCCAGTCTAGCATGTTCAAGTGCGTTTTCTAATTCACCATTTTCTTCTGCTTCAATAGCATCAAGATAATGATTTTCAGCGCTCATTCACGCTTCCTCCGATTGTACTTAACCGAATGAAGGGGCAGTGGTTCTTTCAATTTCCCGTGGTGTCCCTTTCTTGGTCCACCTACTCTTTTGGAACGTCCACAACTGAAGCAGTCATTTCTCTTAGCAAAATTAGACTTTCCACATTGCGGGCAATCCCAGTCTCCTGGACGGGAGGTTTGCTCTCCTCTCCTGTCTCCAGGTCTTCTGTCATTACCTTCCCAGTTCTTGGAAGGTGCTCTTTCTCTACTACTTTTAGGTGCACCACAGCGGTTACATTCTGTTCTGAATGAGAAGTTGGAATTCTTACATTCTCTGCATTCCCAATCGTTGTCAGAATGGTTTCCACGGTCATTTCCACCGCGTTGATTATCTCTTCCACGTCGGTCGTTTCCGCCACGCCTGTCGTCTCGTCCTCTGCGGTCATCTCTACCTCTTCTGTCGTTACCACCGCGCCTATCATCGCGTTGGTTAGATCCGCCTTGACCCTTAGGTTCTCCACAGCGGTTACATTCAGTTCTGAATGCGAAGTTAGAGTTGTTACATTTAGGACAATCCCAATCGTTGCTTGAATTATTACCGCGATTATCTCTTCGATCATCGCTTCCTCGACGGTCATCTCTTCCTCGACGGTCGTCTCTGCCGCCTCTATCGTTACGCTGGAAGTTGGATGAACCGGAACCCTTGGGCTCTCCACATCGATTACATTCGGTTCTGAATGCGAAGTTAGAGTTGTTACATTTAGGACAATCCCAGTCACGATTATTGGAATTATCTCTGCGGTTATCGCCGCCTCTGTTATCCCTACCGCGTCTGTCATCTCCGGCTCTTCTATCGTCTCGAGATCTTCTGTCGTCTCCGCCGCGTCTGTCGCCGCCTCTTCGGTCCTCATCAAAGCCGCGTGATTCACGTTGCTTCTTAGCTCGAATAGTAATCTCAATGCCAATCATGTCGTTAGCGTTAGACTTCCTGTCGAGGTGTGCTACATGGACCATTGAAGCGTTAAGGTTACCAATTACTCCATCCACTTTCCCGATATAAGTCTCACTAGAATCGACCATTACAGAGCCTAGAGCAGGGCAAGCCCCAGAGTATGTAATCAGCAGTCCGCCTTCGTGGCTGACCCGCTCGACGCGTCCTTTGAACATAACCCTCCCTCGGAGTTCTACTTTTCAGT
>JAACDL010000216.1 GCA_009936765.1 Methanobacteriota archaeon | reverse complement strand
CGATATTGTTTCTTCAGCGAATTTTCTGATTGTGAACGATGGACCTAGCATTGATACGTCATCTGAAAATATGATGTTAATACGTGAACCATCTAGCAAAGCACCATCAATAATCGGTTTATTATCCGATACTGGTCGCCCAATTCTTTCGGACATTGCTCTTAGGTATCTAGCGAGAAGATCTCTTTCACGGAATCTTATGTTTGAAGTGACCATACCGAACACTTTGTGGTCCATGTGTACGTGCTTCAATCCAACAGAGTGTATGTCTTCCAGCATCTCATCTGAAAGTAGAGGTTCCAACGGACCGTTTCTAATCAAATCGCGAATAATGATGTAGCGCAATCTATCTCTCTGTTCCTTGGTGACAATAATTCTCTTGTCATCCATTCCCAATACTTCCCACATGCGCCCTTGCCTGCGTGTTGAGGTTCTAGCATCAGAGTCTAACACTGTATATCTATCAATCATTCCCGAAAGAATGTTCTCGAATTCATCATCAGTTGTGAAACTAGGTGCACTTGGAGCTTCTTGCAGTAAAACTTCGATTAGTGTGCGACGAATGTTTTCTTCTTCGTCTGTTAGTTGAGGTTCCAATCCGAACCACAGCGTTTGGCCTTGAGAGCCATCTGAATCAACTGGCCGATACATGTGAACGAAAATCGGCTCTTTTGTGATGTAGATTAGATTCATTGGCTGAATCTTTCGGGCCTCCCTATCTAGAGGGCCGTAATAGTAAGGGCGGCTGCCATATTTAGCCTCGAAGTCCTTCACCCAAAGTGCTACGTGAGGATGAGCAGCCATGACGGATTCTAAATCGCCACGCTGGAATTTGAGTTCCTCCTCAGCCATCAGCTCACCGCCGTGATATCTACAATAAAGCCCATGTAAGGTTCAACTCTCCAACCAACACTAGATTGAACGGGGCCTGCCGCTCGCAAAAACCTGGTTACAACAATTGTTCTCTTTATGTCTCCACCAATCATATTCGCATTCATATCAAGTAACACTTCGCAAGTTGAACGCAACTTGTGTAATAGTTTACTATCCATTTCATGAGGATCAACTGTCAATAGTAAGGAACGGGATTCGCTGCAAATTCTTCGCAACTTTTGTAATACAATTTGCTGTTCTGAATTTTCCAGACCAGTCGGCATTAGTGCAGAGGCTGAATCTACAACAACCACGTCTGCCATTTCAACAGCTTCTGAATCCAGTACGTCGAATAAATCGACTCCATCTTTGGATTCTGCAATTACTCCAAATCTTGAAAATACTAGGAGTCTTCCACTTGCAATATGTTCTGTAACAGGGTATCCGATGGATTCCATCTGCTCAATCCATCCACGTGTAGTAAGTTCAGTTGTGATAACTAATAATTTTGAGCCGTTTTCAAGTAGTCCGTAAACCAATCTGTGGCTTACCAGGGATTTACCTGCTCCAACATCTCCTTGAATCATCCAAAGACTTCTATTTGGTAGCCTAGCTCCCATTGCATTAGACAAACTGTCTTGCTCGAGAGTGAACTCATAGCCGTCTTCTACTGGTTTTGGTGGGTCGTCAAACACTCAATCTCACCTCTGCGGTTTCTGAATCGGTACCTTTGGCTCCATCTACAGAAGTCGACTGAACTACAATTGTAACTGTGGCAATATCTTGGTCTGAATAATTAAAACTAGGATCTGTAACTGTAACTTCGAGAACATAATTTGATGCCCATACGCCATTCGTAGGGTACAATGTAACAGCACCAGTTGATGCTGAAGGAACACCATCAACGAAAATTGAGAAAGAAGATTTATCCAAGGACCTAACGCCTGAATTTTGGAAGTAGAGAGTTATTTCTTGGTCAACCCCTGATGTGTCGAGTAAGACATCGCTCCGATCACCGCTGAAAGAGATGTCAGTTTCAGCGTCTGCCACTTTACCTGAGGCACTGTCCGCATTTGCTTCAGCAACATTGCCCCATGATTCGAGTAAAACAACAGATGCAGCTCCGCTAAGTAACAATGAAGTTACCAGCAAAATCATTGAACTAACACCACCATCTGCCATGAAATCACCTCAGACAACAGATGATGACTTAGTTACGCCATCTATCGTAATAGCAATTCTACTGACAGCGACTTGGGCTCCGCTGCGATAGTAGAATTCTAAAGTCTCGCCAGGGAAGATGGTATCCGGTGAATAACCATCATGACTCCTTGAGAGATTTATTGGGGCGCTACCGTCAGTAAACAGCCAAGCAAAGTCGGTTTTGATATCTTTGCTGCCATCATTGGTTATGTTTAGATAAACCAAATTTCCAAGATTGGCTGTAATATTCAGATTAGTGCCGTTTTGTGAACCAGTGACCTCCAGAAAGTACGTGGAGGCGTAGAGATACGATGATCCGTGGTCAAGAACAGTTAGTCCTGTAACTGCACCACCGGAGATCACTAGGTTCGCGCTGAAGGATCCGAAACTATCATTCACTTCGACAAGGGTTGAATTCCCTGGCGTTGATGAATAACCTGTTCCTGGATTATTGATGGTGAAAGACACCACCGCTCCTTCGACGTTAGTCGCATCCTCAATTGTGAAGATTGATACGGGCTCAGCAGTTGCCTCGATTTGCGCTATGGAATCATCCACCTGCGCTTCGAGTGTAGCCATTGCTAATGCAAATACTACGAGCATGGAAGTTCCTACAACCATGGCTCCAACTGCTACGCTACCCATTTCACTCTTCACCTCTGAGTGCTCGTGCTCGTCTCCAATTGGAGATCATAGCCGAGAATGTTAGCAATTCTCTGTGTGGCAAATGGTCTTCAAGGGCGCTCTCAGTATCACCTGGGGCCGCCATTTGGACAATTGCCAATACATGCTTTCCTTCATCTGCAGTTAGCATACCAGAACTCATCGCCTTTTGGGCGAAAGAGACTGCTGCCATGCCAGACAGATGATCCAGCAGAAGTGCTGCTACGGTCGGCGCACCGACCGCTCCATCTACTCCATCTCCCAAATGCGCCGGAGCGATTAGGAAGGGGTTAGATGCTAAAGCCTGAGCTTCGTACAATTCTAGTAGCGGTGCTGAATCTTCAGACATCAAACGTTCAGAGGAAACTCCACTGATTACATCTCCAGAGGCGGTGACGATAGTATCGCCATCACCTATTGCAGAATCACCAGATTCACCAGAATGAACAGCACCGACAGTGCCACCGTCTTCCAGTCTTGTTTCAACCATACGTAGAACGTCCTCCACCATATCTAAGCGACTTGATATTAGTCGCTCAAGACCTGATGTGTCAACATTCGCCTGAGTCTGTACCTGACTAGCAGCAGATGCTGCAGTCGGCAAGGACCCCGAACTGTTCAGTCGAGCTCTTGTGGGGCCTGGAGCAATAGTCCAAGCGTCCTCTTCTGTTAATTCGCCTTCATCAGGCATAGGAACCTGCTCGATCGCAATGTTAGACATTACGCGCAAGCGCTCCTCAGAAAGGTCGCCCGGTGTTTCACCAGACCTCTCACTGCTACCAAATGGCCAAGCCATTTTTTCTCCTCCATAATATAGCCTACAACTGCCTCAATAGAAGCGATTGTGAAGCTATATCAAATCAGATTAATGCTGTACCTGGCGATGTTGACGAGATGTAAAGCGTTTCGTAAGTTGAACCGCCGCCTTCTACGTGTATCCATAGAGTCATTTGGTCATTAACTGTTAAATCGTCAAATCCACAATCTCTTCCTGCAGTATCAATTCCATCAGCACCTAGACCGTCAAGAACAATGTCAACGACATATGCTGCTCCTGGGTCGATTGTTGCTACACTGTTACCAGGAGTTAAACCATCTGAATCAGGGTCTGAAGCAAAGAAAGTGTCTCCTATTCTTGTAGCATCTGCTACATCATTGTCTCCGAAAACATCAGCTATGAAATTGTAGCCGCCAGAGTTTGCGTTAGAACAGGAAACCTGCCATGCGATATTTTCAGTACCTAGAACTCCACTACCTGGTGCAGATTCAAAAGATAATCTCATGGAAGTAACGTCTTTGATCAGAACGCTGTTGATGGTAATCTTTCCACCAAGTTCACGTTCTGTATCTTGACCTGTTTGTTGTGCGTTTTGCTGAAGTTTCTCACCAGTCTGGATGATAACTGCAGATGCTACTGCTGCTACCAAGATCAAAGCGATGAATACAATCATTGCACCGATTCCGATGGAACCGATTTCATTTTCCTCATTGTTTCTCTTCATCATAATCACCTCAAACAATAGATTCCCCTTCAGTGACACTTGTGTAAGATAGCTTCTCATAAGTTGATCCGCCACCCTCTACAAGGATTGTCAGTGTGTGTTGCTCGTTTAGAATTGGGTCACATTCGCCTGCAACTGCGTTACCCGCAGTGTTAACGTCGTTTGCATCACCAGATGTCTTCAGGTCAATCATGTAGACTTGGCCTGGTTGAAGAGTATCGTCGTCGTTCTCTCCACCTGCTCCAACTCCTGCTGCAGCACCGTTGTTGTCGATATTCTTTACGAGACCATCTACATTGCGAGTATCAAGATGCATTCTAGTGGTGTCAGCTGTTCCATCGCCATTAGCGTTAGGAGAAGCTGCTCCTCCACCAGTAATGTCACCGTCAAATAATCCATAAACAGTGTCGAGCCCAGTTCCTGCGTTGTCCGTACATGAGATTGTCCAGACTACTTGGGCCTCAAGCATTGGTTCACTTCCAGCTGCCAATTCATACACTAAAGTGATGCATGCATCACCGTTAGCGCCATCGGCATCACAGTCTGTCTGTTGTCCGACCCACATTGTGATAATGTTGATCTTTCCACCAATTTCTTCTTGGGTATCAGAACCAGTTTGCTGTGCATTCTGCTGTAATTTTTCACCAGTCTGAATGATAACAGCGCTTGCAACTGCTGCAACTAAAATCAGAGCAATGAATACAATCATTGCACCTATTCCAATCGAACCCCAATCGTTGTTTATTTCGTCTATCTTGCTATTTTTTCTATATTGCATTTCGTTTTCACCTCATTTATTTTTTCGTATCTCTACAATCCTCCCCGGGTCGGCAAAAACCGAATGCGGGTGGAATATGATGTCAGGCGACGGATCCACCTCCGTCGCCCATGTCAATTACGAGTGGCATTATTACCACTCCAATTTCGTCTGGAGAGAGTTTCTCCAAGAGTGGAAGAACCTCTGACTTGTAACCTGGAGGCATCCAGGGTTGTAATAGAAGGTCACGTACTGTTTCCATACTTCTGTTCTGTACACGTATTGTAACTGATACTTGACCTGCTGAAACTTCGTATCCGGTTTGAATGGCTAATTTCCTTGATAGAGGAATCTCATCAAGTCCGAATCTCAATCCTGGTTTAACTTCGAATCTAATTAGAACAACGTCACCAGGTCTAAGAATTGGTAAATCAATTGATGATGGAGCGCACTGCCAACCATCCGGAGTCGGTGGTGCAAGCCTCATCTCTGGAATCGGACGAGTTCCATCATTACAGATTCGAACAATCATCACCCCGGATTCACCTCCTGCTGGCCAACGAGTGTCGACGCCCATCCAGAAATTACGGAAAAGGAATGGATTGAGAGCGACTGCTGAATCGACTACTAAGTCGCCAATCAATTGTTCGACTTCTCCTGAAGCGTATCCGACATCGCCTAATTCAGCAGCACCAGTAGCATTTCTTAATCGGCGCAAAATTATTTCTAATTCCGCCTCAGTAAGTGTCTTTTCTTTCAAGAGTCGATTTAACATTGCTATATTTCTTCTGAGCTCAACAACATCAGATTCAACAGACGAAAGTGCTTTTTCTGCGCGCTTCACGGAACGTTTTGCACGGTACAACTTGTGTTGTTCTAGACTAGTTCGAGCATCAACAATATCATACTCGGTTGCAGTTAATGATGACTCTTCATTCGAAACACCATACACGATATGTTCCAATTCACGACTGGCTCTAATCAAACGATCAGCGCTTGACTGAGAGTCTCTGATGGCTTTTCGAGCATCTTCGAGGTCATTAACTCCGACATCATATTCTTCTTCAGTCATCTTCGTCCACCTCCTCTGATTCCTCTGAGAATAGATCTTCAATGTCTATGTCGATGATTTCACTAGAAGCCGGCGAATCCATTTCTAAATCGGTAACATCTGATTCCTCTGATTTATCCTCTGTTAAGGCGCTGAGATCCTCATCCCAGTTGACAACATCTGCAAATGAAGCAGAACCTGTAGCCGCCACATTTGGTTTTGGTTGAGAGATTATTGCGGATATGTCAAGTCCATCGCTAGCCAATTCAGTCAACAGACGAGCAGGGTCCCCTAGGTCTCTTTCGATGCGACTAGCCTGTAGTTCAACTTCTGTTAACCGTCCGTAAAGTGACCCATACATTCGATTGGCATTCCATATCAGGAAGACTACTCCTCCGATAACAATTACAAGATATCCAACGAGGGATATCATGTTGGTTGAGTTAGCGTTGATTTGTGGAGGGTATCCAATAATCACACCAATCATGCCTAGAACTGGCATTGCTAGAATTATGGATAATTGCCTCTTAGAATTTGATAGAACTTCGAAGTGGTCGCTGTACATTGTACTGATACCTTTGCGAGCTCTTTGGTAATCCTCGTGGATTAGTTGGAATTCTACGGATGATTTCCAGGCCATAACCCAGACCCAAAGGGCTGCTAGTAGTAAGATTGCAGGTCCGCCCCATGTACTGGAAACGATGTCCATAAGATGGAAAGCAAACCCTAGAGCGATTACACCAGTGTATATTGCTGCAAGACGGAATTTGTCATTCTGACCAACTAGTCTCAACAGTCCAATTGACGCTATAATTAACGCAAGCATAGCAATGAAAGATACACCGACGCCAGGAGACCAAGATTCAACTGAACCTTCTATCGTCTTCGAACGAGTTTCTAGTGAAGTACCGTTCCAGGAATTTCCGGTAACGAATAGTTCACAACTAACTTCAGATGATTGCGACCACCAATCAAGTTCATCTGTTTCGATTTCCCAAGATAGGGAGATAATTGAAAGATCAGACGGGAATAAGACTCCGTGCTCCTGCTTTGCATTTTCAACATCGAAGCCATCACAAACTAGTTCGCTAGCAATACCTAATGCAATTGAGGTGCCCATGTTTTCAATTGTTGCTGTTATGATAGTAATCGCACCTTCTTCTAGAGTATCGTCCTTGAAACCAAAGGATGAGATTTGCGGGTCTGCAAATGTGGCGAAGTAGAATGAGAAAGTTGCTTCTGTATACTCTGTGAATCCATTATTATCATCTGGGTGATACAACCTGAATGTTAGATCATATCCGTCGTTACTGAGAATGTTTGGCCTATCTGGAGAATCAATTATTATTTCTAGAGGATTGGTGGTTTCCCAACTTGGCCTTGCAGGTAATGAGATTACTGAATGCGCGCTACCTTCGCAATCATTTGAAAGATCTAAGTCTTGGTTTTCACCATCTGCTTCAATCGCAAAGCCCCACTTGTAATCTTGGCTATCCAAGCCAAGTGTAGACAAATTGACTCTCCTTTCTGCACCACATAATTCGATAATGTATTCTACAGAAGTATCAGTGCCCACCGGTATATGAGACCAAATTATTTCCTCTGTTAGATTTGTATCATCTCCAGAGGGTTGCAATTTGTAATCCTGGTAAGGGAACATCCTTGACATTTTGAGTGAAGTTTCTGCGATTGATGCTCCTGTGACTTCAGAATCTGAAGGCGTCATCCTCAGCCTTAGCAATGCTTCGAGATATATGTCTGGTTCAAACTCCTTTGCTTCAACAGTGAAATCCAACTTAACAGGAAAGCCGATTGGAAGAACCAGACTATTCGGAGCAGTAGCATCAACCTCCCAAGCGAGAGAATTTATCTCAAGGCCGGGTTTGAGTACATCGAACTCCAAATCTACAGTGACATCCTTGTTACCTACATTTGTCACAGTTACACTCCAGTCTCGATCCCAGTAACGATGGTATAGCATCTCGTCTGGCCAATTTGATAGTTCAACTAAGAATAAAGGAGCAACGACTAGAGTGATTGTTCTACTTGAAAGGAAACTACCATCTTGGGAACTATACAGACTGATTGTCACATTGTGAGTGTCTCCATTTCCAAGAGTATCCTCTCCTCCCAATTCAGGTATAGTAATTGTTAGATCGTTTCCTAAGGAACCATCTATTGGCAATACCATCTGGTCTTGATTCCATGAAGAGGTCCAGTTGCCTTCTATTGTAGCCGTAACATTCAGTGTTTCCTCAAGATTACCACTGTTAGAGAACTCGACATCGATAACTTCTACGACACCCAGTGTTACAGAGATTGTTTCTAGAGCCAAGATTTCTAAGTGGTGATCAGCGGTTATGTTTGCTACTATGGATGCTGAAAGGTTCATTCCACCAACGGCAGAGACCCAGAGTGTGGTCATATGAACGTCATCTGCACTAGCTTCCATGTTTGGAGTTAATCTGATCTTAACAGAGTCGGTGTATCCCGGGGCAATTACAACTTCGGTTGACGACTCAACTGTAAAGTCAACATTATTCTCCATGGACTCATCTAGCCATATTGCAAATGTTGTCGCTACGTTACCGGTATTATTGATGTAAACTCGAGTAAGAGGGGTCTCATAAGGAGATAAGTCGATTGTGTGATTAGTTGGCATTAACTCGAAATTAATCGATTCCTCAACTCTAATCAATAGAGTATTCATCGATAGCAAGGCACCGGTTTCTCTATCTTCGACTCTGATATTAATTGGTTGTAGAGTATCTGCAGGAGCTTGTGGGTATGTAGTAACTCTTAGAGTTACATTGGAGATGTGAGCATTCCCTGTTACTGGATGATCTGCCATCGAGGCTGATAAATTTTGAACGATTGATGGATTTGATGAGTCATCTGTTTCGAGACTTGCAGACCACAGTTCAGGAAGGTCGTCTTCAATTACTAATCTGTAAGAAGATAAGTCATTACCTGTGTTCGCTAATTTTATTTGGAATTCGGTTAGATTACCGACATCTGCCTCCAATATCTCGTCGGTTATGATTTCCCCATCTGTAACGGTAGGAATAACAATCCTGATATTTCTTGTGACACTGCTTGCAAGAACGCCATTTGCTTGCTGCCCAGCCGAAAGAATAGGAGTGGCTGTAACTGGAAGTATTATCTCGCCTGCAAGAGGTAACTCATCAGCAGGCCCATCGATTGCTAACCATGATTGGAAAATCTCTCCAACTTCGAGATTTGTAACATTCGCTGGCGTGATACTAGTAGCCCATCTTGCAACTTCATTGTTACCACCGTTATTGGATGGAGTAAAGGTAGTATTTGCCACAGTAATGTTGGCATCGACTCCGCCAGTGACTGCACCACCAAGGTTATGTCGCACTTCAACGGATAAAGAGAGAATCCTATCGATTCCTCCTGAACCGTTTGCTTGCTTTACTTCTTCTTCGGTAAGAACAAGGTTTTCGGTCTCTGGGCCGGGGTCAACGGCAATAACAGCCCTAACAATCATCTGAGTAGAGTTGATTGCAGGAATACCGCCATTTGAAGGAGTTGCAGACAGCCATGTGTAAAGGCTATCACCTGCTGAATTCCTTTCCCCTGCATCGAGAGGGTATGAAATTGGAGCAGGGGTTACTGATACGAAGATTGAGCGATTCTCGCCCACTGCCATAACATCAGTTACTGGACCAGAAATCACACTAATCTCCCAGTTTTCAGCAGATGAGGAGAACCCCGTTTCGACATCAAACGATGTTGGGATGTTACCTGAATTGATTACTACGAACTCAAGAGTTGAGACTTGTGCAGGCGTTACTGTTCTTGGATTTACTTCAGCTACTACCGTTGCTTGGAACTGGTCGCCCACCATTACATGAGCCACACTTCGAGCAGTGTACGGTTCTGAAGATGAACTAGAAAGATTCAGGTATATGTTCTCAAGTGTTGGCTTGACTGCGTTAGCAGGTACTGTAACAGGAACGACGAAACTTGTAGATTCACCCGCATCCAGATTAATGACATTGCCTTCTTGGCCATCATCATGCCATCCTTGGTCAGAACCCAACTCAACTGTCAGGCTATCCGCACTACCGATGTTAGCAATAATCCAAGTCAGAGAAGTCGTAGCACCAGGTTCAATCGCACGATCTCCTGGCGTTGATACGTCAATAATGAAATCAGAGAATGTTACAGTAATCACGCTTCTAACTACAGTATTACTCCATGCCGTCCCATTGAAATATACCTTTGTAACCAAAGTCCACGAGCCCATTAACGAGGTTGCATCGAAAGATGCAGAGAGTGTCGCTCCGTTGGAAGGGTAGAGTATGCTGCCTGGCTGGAGCGTAAGTGTATTCGACCAGTAAGACATTTGATTGGCTGGGTTGTTGGTATCTGTGAAGTTTAACTCATATACTGCAGAAATGGCCATTACTCCATCATTCTTCACAGTAGCTTCGTAAGTATGAATCGAATGATTCAACCTTAAGTCTGCAAATCCAGGAGTTGGCCCAGGGACATTGTCGCCCAAGACATTACCGAGATGGTACATCGTTACATCGAAGTCGAGTCTTCTTTCGTTGTTATTAGTTACTTGATCATCAATTGACACAACACGAGCGAAAATTGTTTGATCGTCGCCAGATAACGCAGTCCAATTTATTAAAATTGGATTTGAAGAAGACGCTGCGCCGATATTGTTGATGTTTAACGACGTGATTTGGGTTTCTGGAGACGAGGCCGATGCTTTGTGATCAAGATTTAGAGTAACTGAACCCGCAACTGAACCTTGATTGGAAACGACGATACGGATGATGTGCTCGCCTGGCGCTAACTTGTACTGACCAGATTCATCTACGGAGCCCCCGGATGAAAGAGTCATTACTGACACGCTGAAATCTGGATTTGAGCGTCCGCTTGTAGCATCTACTGGGATCATCGGCACGGTAACCTGTAGAAGTAATACCATCAGAATAGAGACTGCTACTTTCCTACTGGACATCAGTCATCCCTCCTTTGAAAGCATGGATTTGGACAGTTTTGCCCTGCCTAGTCCATGCAGCTAACAATTGCTCCATCAGATGATTATGAATTTGGTCGCCGATTCCAAGGCGCCTTCTTTCCTCCCAAAGAAGTAATTGCTCTGCCTGAGTAAGTATACCGTCTTTGAGATATAATTCGAGGGTTCGGCGATAGGAGTCTCTGTCAGAAACAGCGTAAACAATCTCATCACCAGGGAGGATATCCGCCCTGTTCTGGATGATGTTTCCAAGATTGAGGGCTTCCTCATAGGACAGGTTGCGCCTGTCCAGTTCACTCTGGACACTGGAGGCTATTTCCTGAAGGGCATACTTGGTCGTAGCCTTGTGAATTTGCCGCATAAACTTGCGACATCTCCTAGACATACGACTAGCGGCCATATCTGTCGTTCTACTCCGGAGGATTATAAGACAACCGATGCCCATGTGTGATTTCATGCACTATGAGCGTTTAATTATTCACCTTGCATAAAAGAGGCATTCCTAGACATAACACTCTAAAGACACCTAATCCAAGCCTTGATTTGCCATCACTTCTTGGAGTATGTCATGGCAGAAGCAATAACACTTGAAATCGGAGATAAATCTCCTCAATTTAAGGCTCTTGACTCCAAAGGAACAGAACATGAATTAGAGAAGATAATTAAAAGCGGGACAAAGGTAATTCTGTATTTCTATCCAAGAGATTCAACACCAGGGTGCACAACACAAGCATGTGACTTTCGTGACGACATGGCAAGATTCCAGGCTCACGGCTACCAAGTTTTTGGAGTATCCAAAGATTCGGTTAAAAGTCATGAGAAATTCATCGACAAGAAGGAATTAAATTTCCCATTATTGATGGATGAAGATGGTT
>JAACDL010000215.1 GCA_009936765.1 Methanobacteriota archaeon | reverse complement strand
TGTAATTCTATGTGATGAAGACCCAGTTGGAAACATCTGTACAGATGGAATTGATAATGACAAGGATGGCATGGTTGATTCTGCAGATAATGACTTTGACGGTGACGCTGATTGTTCATCAGATGATGATGACGGAGACGGACTAATTGACGAAGACCCAATGGGCTGGGACACTGATGGAGATGGAATGCCGGATGGATGGGAAGCATCTAACGGCCTCAATGCAACCTCTGCATCCAATGCAGATGGTTCAAACGGTGACCCAGATGGTGATGGCCTGATTAACATCTTTGAATACATCAACCCATCCTGGACCACAACTTGTGGCGGGCAGCCTTGTTACAGGCCTGGCCCAACAGGTTCATTCACAGAAACCACAACTCCATGTTCGCCTCATCTAGGAATTGGGCCAGGTGGTTGTGCAACACTAACAGCCGAAACTGATGGTGTTACATCCACTTTACCTCTTGACCCAGATACCGATAATGACGGATTAAACGACTCTCATGAGGCTTTGACCTTACTTACTGACCCTACCAATGTTGATACTGACGGCGATGGGATAAACGATGGAGTAGAAGTAAACGGCCAATATGGATTCCCCGCACAACCTAGTGACCCACGTGACAATAACACAGATGACGATGCTTTCGACGATGGTGATGAAGATACTAATGGAAATGGAATCGTAGATTCCAATGAAACCGACCCTACAAGGCGTGAAGATTCAGGAGATTTCGATAATGACGGTCTTGAGAATTGGCAAGAAAACTTGTCATGTACGCTTTGGAATGTAGCTGATACGGATTTCGGTGGAGTAAATGATGGAGACGAAGCTAACGCTTCACATGGTACAGATCCTTGTGATTCATTGATCCAGTTTTCGACTACAATCGTTTCATACAGTTCAGGTTCAAGCCAATTGACTGTTGCTAGTGGTTCAGGATTCAGCCCAAGTGGTGGAATTGCTTACTACAATAATTCAGGAACATATACTCAGTTCTCTTATGGTGGTGAATTAAATGGGGTCCTCCAAGGCGTATTCGTTCAACCTCCTGCCGGAGTTACAGATATTGAGAGCCGTAACAATTCATGGTGCCACGATATTTCTGGTGGTTCATTCCCTACATATTGTGACGACGATTATTCAGACTCTGATGGAGATGGACTAGCAGACTGGGAGGAGACACTCGGGATATATGGGTATTTTTCAAACCCAACACTAGCCGATTCAGACTCAGATGGAGTCAATGACTATGATGAAGTAAATGTCGATACAGATCCATTACAACCTTGTGACAATACCTTAGACGATGACGGAGATGGATTGAACAACTATTTCGAGACCACTACTGGTTGTGATAATTCATGGATCGGAATTACAAACGGCAGTCAAGATATTTGGGTTACTGATGACAATAACTTAGATACAGATGCTGGCGGCGTTAATGATAAGCAAGAGTATTTCGACTCTTCGAACCCTGAAAGTGATCCGACTGATGACCTTCTGCCTGAAGACTTCGATGGAGACCGTATCCCTGATGCGGTTGAAAACCAAACCGGAACTGACTGGAGAAACCCTGACACAGATGGTGGGGGAATGATGGACGGTGATGAATGCCCACAACAATTTTGGTTCACCAATTGTGTAGGTTCACCATTCGATCCTTTCAACCCTTCAGATGACGTAGTGCAGAATGAAGTTATTTTCTGGGCTAACAACACCAGCGGTGTAGTTGACCTCAACCGTCAACATCTATGGAGATTACAGACCTACGATTTCTATACAGGTGCTGCTTACGGATTAGAAACAGATTCACATCCAGCTGCGGCCATTACAATTCCTTACACAAATAACACAAATTTGGCTAGTTCAAATTATGCAAATGATACCGTGGCATGGAATATCGCATTCGCAAACCCTCTCTTTTCGGGAGTTGTGCCACTACCTGCATATCAATTCAATATCACGTTTTGGTCAGATTCCCAAGTAGCAGTTACTAGGACAAATGACACTCACACTTACGAGATAGATTCGGGAGTTCTAGACGCTATCTGGTTGGAGCAGTACGAATATTGGTATGACTGGGATACAATTTCAGCTAACACTATTGCAGGTACGAACTCTTCTTACGAACTAATAGTTCCTGAAGAGTTCTCTAACACTAGCCTGCCAGAATCAGTGGTTATGAATATTACAAACGATGTAATTAGTTCAGCTGGTGCTACAGACGCTTATTCGAAGGCTGAAGCGATCGCTACTTTCCTTAGAGACGGAAACGCTTCTTATGATTTCAAAAGGAATTACAATGGTAGTGGAACCCCTGCTGAAGCAGATATATCTGTTGAATTACTGAGTATTGCAAAAGAAGGAACATGTTCTGAATTCACTACAGTTTTCGTTACGATGGCGAGAATTGCAGGATTACCTACCCGATTCGTCACCGGTTATCGTGATGGTTCGTGGACCGGAAATGGTTACGAAATATATGGCGGTAATCTGGGTCAATGGGGCGAAGTGCGTCTTCAGATGAGTGCTGGAAGCGGTGGCGACGACTTAGGATGGGTGCCGTTTGATGCTTGTCCTGAGCCCGAGGCTATCGAAATAGTCAATCTTACATGGTCTCCGACAAATTATGACCGCGGAGGTTCAGCAGAGGTTGTTGTTACTGGAACTTTACAATACACTGAGAATGCAACTGCAATACCAGATATCACAATCCGTGGTTTCGTAGTAAATTCGGGAGATGTAAATAATGTTCCAGGAAGTGCTGCAGTTCCTGGAAACCTTTTCGGTTCCATTGAAACTGACTCCAATGGTAATTTCAGCATCAATGGCTCGTTAGAAACTCCTGTACAACCAGGTTATGCTAGTATTGTCATTGAACATCTACAAAGTGGCTATGTCTCCAACGATGGTATTGATTTGGGCGTTTTCATTAACATGACTGACGATTCCAACTTGACTCACAGTGAACCTGGGCCAGTGGATAGTCCTATCCTTGGAGCAGGGGCTACTACTGTGTTGACTGGTGATTTACTATTCTTAAGCAATGAAACATTAGGTGCGGATAGTCTTGGTGAATTGAATGTCTGGTTAGATTTCATATCTTCAGAAGATGGAGCAACCAATCTCTCAGGAACAGTTGGACCAGGTGGAGTTTGGTCGATCAATGTCACACTGGATGAATTGGAAGTCAAGACAAATCTTTCAGCGACACTTGGTTTCAGTGGTTGGCAAGATAGCTCGCAAGCAGTAGGTGGTCCTCAATTCCATTTACGCCCAACAACTCACTCAATTACCATGGATATCCGAGATGCTCCTAATTTGACGGCGGTTATCGAAGGGCCAGGTGTAGATAATTCCATAATGCAAATCGATCAACTGGTTTACATCAACGGTACCGCACAGTCCTTTGGTGCAACTCCATCAGCCCTTTCTGGGAATCTTTCATTCGGAATGCGAGAACTGAATGGTGGAGGAACTTTTGTTGAATTATTCAATAAATCAGTAAACGGTGCATTCTCGATTAGTCATTTCCTTGATTACAACAATACTACTGTTAAAGCTGGAGATGTTGAACTTGAGTTAGTATTCTATCCTGACAGCCTTGAGGCTACAGATTCGTTAAACACATCGGGAACAGATTGGTTCTTACAAGGAATATTATTCTTAGAACTGCAGGCATTACCGCAAATTAGAGGGACAGATGTTGGACTTATTGTAGTGGTTACAGATCATTTAGGAGGTTCATTTGAACTAAACCTGACTGGAACTTTCACCTTGGATTTCAATGGTTCAACGGTGAATACCACCATTAATCCTGAATCTAGCACGATTTCTCCAACGTTCTCAACAGACGCTAATCTCTTCGCAGGAGATTACGTATTCGACATATCTTTTGGAGGAAATGAATACTTCATGGCATCAACCAATAATTCACTATTGAGAATTATGGGTACTGTTGATATCACAGTTTCAATTATTGATGACTGGACCTATCTTGGTAACACTACTTGGATTGTAGGTGACTTTACTGATGCAGTTCATGGTGGTGCAATTCTAGCCAATGATTCTTTAGTAATTGCACAATTGATAACTCCATTTGGAACTGTGGAAATCGGTCAGGGTATGTTGAATAACAGCACAGGTAGTTACAATATCTCTATCGCGGCTCCTAACAACTTCCCATCAGGAGTATATGATGTAGAGATAATGTCTGATTTCGCATCAGTTTCTCAAGAGGGCGGCGCATACTTTGAATGGGTGCCAACAGCCGTACCTCCTGCATTGCCACAAATGCCTTCAACAACTTGGGGAATAGAGTCGGATGTTGTAGTATCTCCACCAGAAGATGGTTCGCGGGATCTAATTGCTGTCATGAGCACAAACGTGGATTTCAACGTCAGAGTTACTGATGTTGCAGATGGCTCAAATGTTTCAGGCGCACAAGTAGATTACATTATTGATTATGGTGGCGCTAATATCTCAATCGGAAATGCCCTTACAGATGCAGAAGGAAATGCAACATTTTCTTGGACAGTATCTGGTGTTGATCCTGGTCGTTATGTCCTAAGGATGGAAGTTGTAGACGATCTCTTGTCTGCTAAGACAAGTGGTGCAACTAGGCACAGAGGCAACTTTACAGATATCAACGTAACAGTTCAGGTCGAATCTAATCTGAGAGGTGATTCAATCCCTTCAACAGTTACTGCCGGATTTAATTTCCAAGTTGTAGGCCAAGTTGAAGATGGTGATAATGCTAGCAGAAACCTTACTTCAGCAGTCGCATTAGAAATGTTCTGGTTGGACAACCCTGATGAGAAATTAGTCAACGGTGTATTCACTTCAGTGAATGGAAGTTTCAACCTATCTGTTCCCACAGATGTTCTAAGTAATGGTACATTGAGAGGGCCAAGAACATTCATAATCTCAATAGTTGAAGATTCTTCTCCGTTCTATCTAACAGATTCTAGTAATCATTCGATTCTAGTTCAAGGGGTTACTCTATTCGAGAATGTTCAACCTTTGAATCCAATGATTGTGAACCGTGGTGAAACAGTGAACATGTCTTTACAGATGGTTGAATCATCTGACATGTTCCAACCTCTAGAAGGGTTCAGTATCGGTGCCATTTTCGATGCAACTTGGCTAGCATCTAACATTACAGATGCTCAAGGCAGAGCCAATTTCTCTTACGCAATACCATTTGATCAGCCATTGGGCATGATTACGATTTCAATGATGTACAACGGAACTACTGATCTGTTGTCTACTCAAACAAATCTATCCACGGTTACAATTCGTTCTACCACGATTATGGTAGTTGATGCTATAGTAGCCAATCCTGTTGCAGGTGAATCGTTCACAATCAGTGGTTCAATCGCAAGTGATAATGGCAGCGCTCTTCAATTGAGGAATGGAGCTCCATTAACAGCGAGCGTGTTGTTTACAATCGATGACCAGGCGACGGGCTTCACCCAATCCAATGTACAAATTTTGGCAAATGGCACTTGGTCTGGCAGCATTATGCTTGGTTCCTCATTCAGTGCAGGAACTCACATTGCTGAAGCTCAGTATATCCCATCTGTGAATTATTACTCTGGTTCAAGTGCGAATCAATCCTTTGACAGTAGAGGGTTTACTACTCTGACATTCGTATCACCATCCTTAGATGGGGTGGACCAACCATCACTTAACGACCGTACTGATCGTGGTGATGATGTCAATGCTAGACTACAATTGTTCGATAACACAGGGGCTCCAGTCGTTGGAGTTCAAGTAACAGTTTCACTTAATGGGACTCCAGTTACCATTACTGGAACAACTGATGCATCAGGAATTGTTGATGTTAATCTAACCGTACCTACAACATTGTCTGTCGGTTTCCATGATTTGGAGGCTGAGTTCGTTGGAACTGCAGGTACTACTGGACTAATTGGAGACACAACAGATGTCATATTCATCGTACTAGCGAATACTGAGATCACTATCGATGAAAGTTCATCTGGAATCACTGCAGGTGATGTTCTGTATGTTAACGGAACATTGCTAGATGATTTAGGCTCTCCTTTACAGATTGATGGAGTCGATTCAATAGCAGTAGTCTATCTTTTGATAGATGGAGTTCCAGTCTCGAGCGTTCAATCCAATGCTTCAGATGGCAAGTATATGTTCGCATGGACCTCTCCGGAAAGTATCGAGGCAGGTCTGCATAATATTCAGATTAGTTTCACAGGAGGAAGAGATTGGGTCAATCCGATTGGCGAAGGAGACAGTGCTAACCCTGACTTCTACAAGCCTAGTTCCTCATCTGTGAATTTCACAGTTGCAGTACCTACCAAGATACTACTCCTGACTACTGGTGGACAAGTAGACAGAGAAGATACTTTGACAGTTCAAGGAAGACTTCTAGATATTGTTGACAACCCTCTAGAGGGTGAAACAATAGAAATCTGGCTTGGCGGAGTTTTCCTGACCAATGTTACAACAACTGCTGATGGTTCATTCAATGCAGTCCATCCAGTGCCTGCAGATGCAGAACTTGGACCTGTAGTTCTTGAAACAAGATTCATCGGTACTATGCAGTA
>JAACDL010000214.1 GCA_009936765.1 Methanobacteriota archaeon | reverse complement strand
TGTTGGGACTAGTGGTAAAAGAGAGGTTGGCTCTAAAGTTCTCAAGAGACATTTTGTTTTACCATGGGAATTCGCAGATAGAGTACGTACCCTTGAGGGCAGAGTTGCATTAGTTTTCGGAGAGGAAGGAAAAGGCCTTTCCACAGAGGAACTTGATATGTGTGACATTCTACTGACACTTCCAACCTGGGAAGGGTATCCAATTGCCAATCTATCACAATCAGTAGGTCATTGTGTCTATGAGTTACACAGAGACCGCGTTAAGAATGGCTTATCTGTTCTTGGTGTTCAAAAGAATCGAGGCCTTAAGCCCCAACTAAGACAGATTCTTAAACAATCAATAAGCGAATTTGCAGGTTCACTTGATAGTGACATTAACGAGTTAATTGCTGATGTTTACGACCGAGTAATAATGCGTGGACTACCAATAGATTCCGAAGCAGAAAGAATGATCGGTTCTCTTGTGCAAGCTACTACTGCCCTTCAGAAGGTTTCTGGAGACAAGGAGTGGCAAAGAGATCGAAGAAAGAGAGTTACTCCCTCCAGCAAGCCCAAGACTTCGGAGTCTCCCTAACATGCATTGCAACTAGTCGTAACTTGTTACCATATGCAGTTCTTATGTGCGGCGCAACTTGTTCATATGCCCACTTAGCAAGGTTTTCAGCAGTTGGAATGAATGGGACTTTTACGATTCGATGCTCCGGAGGAAGTAGTTTAAACATCTCAAGTAGGAGTTCATCTCCGTCATAAACTACGAATGCATGATCGATTATATCGTGGACATATTCATTCAGAATAGCAGATACATCTGAAAAATCAATCAACATACCTTGTTCTGATGCACCATCCACATCAACAACATCACCTTCGATTTCAGCTTCGAAACGGTATCTGTGGCCATGCATGTGCTGGCATTTCGACTTATGATTAGGTACGCGATGCCCGGTGTCAGTCTCTACGAATCTACGAATTATTGTTGTCATTTACTCACCCTTGAAATCTAAACAAATTGAATTAATGCAGTATCTAGGTCCTTTCAATTCATGGAATAGATGGCCTAAATGTGAATCACAATTCGAGCATCTTACCTCAATTCGGGTCATACCATGACTTGTGTCCTTGATCTGAGTGATTTTAGCATTCGGTAACTCTTCATTAAATGCAGGCCATCCACATCCAGAATCAAATTTGGAATTTGATGTAAACAATTTCAAATTACAATCTGCACAGTGGTATACTCCATCCTCGTAGTGCTTATCGTATTCTCCAGTGAATGGCCTTTCCGTTCCATTTTCTTTCATTACATAATGGCGTAATTGAGCCTTCAAGGCGTTTTCCAAAACCTCTTCCCATGAAGTGACGTATTCGACAGGGTCTTTCCTTCCGATTGCGTGGAACGCTAGTATTCTCTCGATATCTGCTCCACTTGTCCCACTAGATCGCCCTTTAGAATCTGGGTTGTATGAAGTATTCGTGTTTGCAAATACTGTGTCAAAATCAAGATTCAACTTTTGGCATGCTATCAATGCATCTCGCAGGATTGTTTCTTTATCGCCATCGATATATGGAAGATGGAAGGATACTCTTTCACTATCCCAGTTACCGAGTGCAAATGATTCCTGTAGTGATTCGTAGAACTCTGGCCTACAATCAGGATAAATTGCATGATCTCCTGAATGCACACCTAATGCTATCTTGACATCAGTATCCTCTTTAATTGCAACAGAAAGGGCATATCCGTAAACAATGGACGAGAATATTGCATTTCTATTGGGAACTACAGTTGCTTTCATCTGTTCTTCCTCATAATGACCTTCTGGTATTTCGATGTCATCACTAGTCAATGCAGAATGAAATAAACCCATTGCGGATGATAAATCTGCAATTTTATGCTCAACATCGTGACCCATTTTTGATAGATATTGTATGTTCTGTTGTGCTCTTTCCAACTCAACATTATGCTTTTGACCATATTCGTATGAGATACAACTAACTTTGTATCCATCAACTAATAGTCGAATTAGAAGTCCGGTAGAATCCATTCCACCACTCAATGCCATTACAGCTCGCATTAGTCGACCCCCATCCATTTGTGTGTTTGCAAAGATAATCTCCAACCAGGACTAGACTTTACTAGTCTTTCAACTACAGCGAAATTTTTGCCATTTTGTTCGACAGAATCCGTGTCCATGTAGCACGGCTGGATGAAGTGATGTTCAAAACCTTGTTTTAATTCATCATACATCGACAAATCCTGGCCACAATATACAACTTTCAACTCATGCCCTACACGCTGTTTAATCGAGACATTAGGGTATAGTTGATCTTTAGGCGACACACATATCCAATCGATAATGTCTGGAACTTCGATTGTACCGTTTGTTTCAACAGAGAGATTTAAGCCATGTTTCTTCAATTCGAAACCGATTGTTTGCAAATCCTGTAAACATGGTTCTCCCCCGGTAAATATCACCCTTTCACAATTGAATGAAAGAATCCTTTCAACAATATCCTCTAGATTCATTTCTTCATAAGTAAGGAAATCTGTGTCGCACCATTCACATCGGAGATTACAGTTTCCAAACCTAACAAATACATGAGGTACTCCTGCATGGAATGCCTCACCCTGTACAGAATGGAATATCTCAACGATTGGATATGTTTGCAAATTATCACTTCAGTTTGACAGAGGCGTGCTTCGTATTAATTGCATCAATTCAGTTCTTGCTTCAGTTTTTTCAAAGAATACACCGCGCATTGCACTTGTTGTCATTACTGCTTTCTGTTTTGACACTCCTCTGCATTGCATACATCCATGTGCTGCTTCAATGATAACTGCAGCACCAAGTGGGTTCAATTCAGTCTCTAAATCATCAGCAACACCTTTTGTAATGCGTTCCTGGTTCTGAAGTCTTCTAGCGTGTAACTCTACAATTCTAGCTAGTTTACTAATCCCAACAATTCTTTCAGTTGGTATGTAGGCAACATGTGCCCTTCCTTTGAATGGCTGAAGGTGATGTTCACAAGTTGAATGGAATTCGATGTCTCTTAACAATACTATACCGTCATATCCTTCTCCATTGAAAGTAGAAGATAGTACTTCTTCAGAATCCATGGAATATCCAGCATATATTTCATCAAACGAATCGATAACTCTCTTGGGAGTATTTACTAAACCCTCACGACTCGAATTTCCTTCGATATATTCTAGCAGTGTTTTTACAGCATTCATTGCCTCTTCTCTTGTTTTCATTATTATTCCTCCAATCTTCCATGTCTCGCATCAATTGCATCTAATTGATCTAGCCTTT
>JAACDL010000007.1 GCA_009936765.1 Methanobacteriota archaeon | reverse complement strand
CTGAACATACTATTGATCAAGGGTTCAAGAGAATGGCAATTGCAGCGGGTGCTAATTTGCATTACAAGAGCAAGGTCAAGGAAGAGGATTGCCAAATCATTGCTTGCGGGCCTAAGGGGACCACTGCAGTTGCGTATGGAGAGATATTCAAAACTAAACATCCTAATCATATCGGATTCCAGTTGAATGATAAATTAGCACCAGGTTCCTATTCGTATCTGATTATAATCGACGGAATAGGTCTTATCTGCACATGCTTATGGCGAAAACAAAGAGGCTCTGAACGTTTCTTGAATGAAACGATTGCATGGTATCAAGAGAAGTATCCTGATATCGATATGGAGCCGATTAAGAGAGTTGGTGGTAAAGGGGACTTCACCATTAACAAGCATTATTTCCAAGACGGCAGATACTATGTCGGTGAATCTGGGGGTTTACAGGACTTCATGTGGGGCTTCGGAATGAGGATGGCTGTATGGTCAGGTCATTTGGCAGCGCAAGATATTCTTGGTAACTGCAATTATGAAAAGGAAGTAAGAAAACAATTGATGCCTTATGTTCGTACTTCAGTTGCAAACCGGTTTTTGATGAATCGGGTAGGTGATAGGACCTTCAAGTTCATGTGTAATTCTTGGATGAAGAATCAGGCCAAGAAAGGAGACGGATTAGTATGGATTGGGAAATTATTCCGTCCTAAGTGGTACAAAACTATGCTGTATTATGCAGTGAGTCCTTTCATGCTGAAGAAAGATTCCAAGGCAATGGGTCGAGGAGTGCGCCGTTTACCATTTAGAAAGGCCAAGAAAAGAGATTTGTGGGAACCTTCAGACTCGGCTAAGAAAGTAGGCGAGCGTTGGAATGATGCTCGACGTTCTGGCGGAAAGACCTCGTTTAGTGAGAACAGCGATTGACTCATTAAGCCGACCCTTTTGGCAGACTACATGAGCGACCTATACGGACTCAAACTTGAACCAATGCCAAACCGTCTAGTCAACTATGGTACCACAGACAACGGTATCGCAGTTATCGAACTAGCATCAGACTCAGCAGGAGCTCCTCTCGAAGGAGATGCAATGGGTCCTAACACCTACACACATGGAATGATGTGCGATATTGATACTGCAATCATCAAGGCAAGATTCGATGATGATGTTACTGTGATTGTAATTACAGGAAATGGAGCAAAGTTCTTCTCAGCAGGCGCTTCTATCCAGATGCTTAACAGCGTAACTCCTGGCTTCAAGTACAATTTCTGTCTTCACGCTAATGAAACACTTTCTCGTTTCGAACAGACCACTAAGTTGGTAATTTGTGCAATCAATGGCCACGCAGTTGGTGGCGGTCTAGAAATCGCAATGGCTGCAGATATCAGAATCGCAAGAAAGAATGCAGGAAAGGTTGGTCTTCCAGAGATCAGCCTCGGTGTTCTTGCAGGAACAGGTGGAACCGCTCGTCTAACTCGTCTAATTGGCAAGGCTAAGGCTCTAGAGATGATGGTCACTGGAGAATTGATGTCTTTCGAAGATGCAAAGGATTGCAACTTAATCAACCACATATGGGAAGGTGACGCAGGAGAATTCCGCCGAGATATCCTAGATTGGGCTAGCCAATTCACTCTACCTAACAAGGCAACAAAGGCTGTTGGAAACATCAAGCGTTCTTGCCAGACAGGACCTGAGATTCCATTCGAGTACCATTTGGCACTTGAGCGTGAACTACAGGCAGCTCTATTCGGTAGTAGTGACGCTAAGGAAGGAATCGCTGCATATGTTGAGCGAAGAGTTCCTAGCTTCGAAGGGCAGTAATCATCTTTGATTACAAGTGCGAGCATTATGCTCCATGCTATTGCAAATACTACACCTGCGTAGGGCCTTATTGCTAGATCTCCTTTGAACCCTTAATTTAGCAGCGGCCGGGTTTAGTTCTGGGCAGGTTCTACGATTATGCCCAGGGCTGTAACAATACGTGCACAATCTATTGCCCTCCGTTCTCAATTTAGAAATCCTGTTTTTCTCAGGGTATAGTTCTGGGCAAGTTCTGGAGTTATGTCCTATGAGATTGCAATTTGTGCAACGTCTCCAGCCCTTTTTACTAAACCTGAGGGCTTTACCTGGATTTAAAATTGGACACGATCTCATATTGTGCCCTGGTTTGCCGCAATGGGAGCACTTACGCCGATTGTCTCTTGCAGAAATTTTGGAATTACCGGGGTTACTGACCGGACAAGTTCTGATATTGTGGCCCTTAACTCCACAATGGGAGCACCTTCTAGCAGAGTGCCTTTCTTCTCTGATGGCTGCTTTCACAGGGTTAGATAGCCGACATGTCCTAGAGTTGTGGCCTCCCTCTTTGCATAGGGAACATACCCGGTACTCCTTCGCCCTTCGCTGAAGTGGGATCGTAAAGTTGCATTCTTTGCTTGTGTGTCCGGTTTTCCCACAGCGCTCACACAGACCCTGCATGATTACAAGATTCAAAAAGTAGCATATATTTCTTTCATTATTGTTACATTGATATTTTTACAATTACCTATTTTGCAAACGATGTTTTGAAGTCCTTGAGCAAAGTCGGCAGTTTGATGGCGACCAAGTACCATGTTCCAGCAGATGTTCCTGACGAACTTATCGAGACATTCATCGATAATATGGATGCAGCAACTTGTGGTACAGGCAAAATGAATCTTTTTGCCTGCGATCAGAAAATCGAGCATCTGAATGATGACTTCTATGACGGCGGTAAAAATATACCATTGTCATCTAATGACCCTGAGCATCTTTTCGAGATTGGGGCTAAGGCTCATGCTCAAGGCACTATAGGTGTATTTGCTGGGCAACTTGGATTAATTTCTCAATACGCTAGAGATTATCCTGAGCTACCTTACCTAGTAAAACTCAACTCGAAATCTCATATGGTTGGGACCAGCCAAAGAGACCCAGTTTCGCAGGCTCTTTGGGATCTGGATGATGTAGCATCATTGCTTCACAACGGAATTAATGTTGTTGGAATCGGCTATACAGTCTACATCGGTTCAGAATACGAGCATGAAATGCTAACCGAAGCGGCAACCTTCATCCGTCAAGCACATGAAATGGGAATGATTTCAGTTGTTTGGATGTATCCTCGTGGGAAAGCAGTAACAGATGAAAAAGACCCTCAACTAATCTCTGGAGCAGCAGGCGTTGCTGGTTGCCTAGGTGCTGACTTTGCTAAAGTAAACTATCCTCGTGCATTCGAAGGAATGACGCAGCCAGAAAGTTTGGGTATTGCTGCTGAAGCAGCAGGTCGCTGTGGAATCATATGTTCTGGAGGAGGGTCTCTTCCACCTGAGGAGGTTTTAGATCGATTAGTTCAACAGATGCAAGTTTCTGGTTGCAGAGGAGCAGCAACTGGGAGAAACATTCACCAAAGGGGTACAGAAGATGCTGTTAGAATGACTGCGGCGTGTAAAGCGGTTATTTGTGATGGAGCTGGTCTTGAAGAAGCCCTAGCGATCTATCGTGGTCAGTAATTTTGAACCATTCCACAAGAAGTACAGACAGATCCTACTACTAGGTCACCGCAAAAAATACACATTCCGCTTGTAGCAGGGAGTATTATCGTCATATGGCTCAATCAGTTGCGCCTGATCAAATCGTTTGTCTGAACGTGTCCTTCAGAATCGATGAATAGTGGCTGACCTTCTTCCCATCCAGGGCAGTTATCAGATACCCATGTTCGAGTAGCCCATTCGCAGATGTCATATCCGCCAGAAAGAATACCTGATCTCTTGATGTATCCTACCTTGACAATGTCTTTGTCCTTGGAGAGTACGTTTCCTAATTGCTGACTAGTAGTACCGTGGCGCATAGTGCTGTTGATATGTTCCAAGATTTCTGCTGTGTTGCGAGGGCGGTCGCCCAGGAACTTCTTGATTTTCTCACGTATTCTTACTGTCTTCATTTGTCATCTCCTCCTTGTCATCCGGCTAAATCCTGTGTGTCGGGTCGCCGCTAAACTCAAGGAGCGAAGCAGCCCATATAACCGTTCTGCCGACGAACGGTTTGAAGTTACATTAACTGACTCAAAAAGCGATGTAAATAGTGGTTTTATTGTTAAACTGGGTTTATTAACTACAATCTCCAGTGGAAATGTGTAACAAAATGTAACAAATTAG
>JAACDL010000041.1 GCA_009936765.1 Methanobacteriota archaeon | reverse complement strand
CGAAATTGATGATCACGGACCAGTCCATGATTTACAGTGTTTGAACTCTGAACTATTCAGGGCATCATCCCAGATTCCTAACTGTTCGACATTAGTTCCATCCGACCACTCCCCCATGTTTCGAAGTTCTTTGGAATCAACAAGCATACTTGCTGAATAATCTGCCATACTTTGATTCCCATCAGCTCTAGCGACCAACCAATCAGATTGATGAACAACCCTACGGTAGAACCCCCAATCTGCCAATGTATCATGGGTCTCTGTAGCTTGTAAGTAATGACTTGCAACTAATCTAGGGAAACCATAGCGATCACTTGGAACCTCGATGAAAAGTGCATTTTCTCCAAGCAATGATTGATGATAAACTCCGAAACAATCATTCACGCTCATGTCATCTTCGCTGATTGCTACATGTGCCATGAATTGATCAGGTATTCCAGACAGATCAATCTGAAGATTATCTTGAACTGGCCTCGCGTATGGAGTTTCGAGGTCAACAAATAGTGATTCATTACCCCAACCTCGTTCTAAGGCCCAGTCCAAAGTAAGTAATGCGTAGCCTGCGCCAAGACTATGACCTCCAATCATCAAATGTGCTGGATTTACATTCTCTGGGATAATTGTTGTAGTGAAATCTAAAGCTGCGTCGATAGCAACTGCTCTAGGAAGGTGGAAGGGGTGGTTCGACATTCCATCTTCTTCATGTAATTCGTAAGTGTCGTAACCCGGTGGCATTACATCAGAAGGATATTGAACAAAGGCAACTGCAACGCCTCTTGAAGATATAGTTTCAACCCAATCCACATATGATTTGAAAAACGGGTTAGCAAACCCATGGAGGATTATGGCCAGAGGCATTTCTCCTTGATGGCCATCAGGCAATGTGAGATAAACTGAGAATGTCACGTCTTCTTCGTAATCACCCTGAATACTAGCAACTTCTTCCGGCATAGGATATTCATGAATCGTAGTAGTTACTGAATATGTTCCGACGCCTAAATCTAATTCAGGAGGAGATGGAGATAAACCTGCCATAGCAGATAATCCCGGACTAATTAGCCACACTGCAAGCAATACAAGCAGAAAGTGAGTTGTTTTATCTATGGTATTGTTCGCTTTGTTAAACGGGTTTTTAGGTGTCCCACCAATGATTAGAACAGTGCACAAAATTATGAATCCATAGATTGTAGGCAACAGCAAGAATGCATCCCTAAGGTATGCAATATTTAGCAAAGAAAAGATTAGTAAAAGACCGAATGTAATCCCTAATATCAATGCAGAAATGGATTTTTCACGAGCGCCACTATTAGGTGATCTAACATATGCAAATGGAACCAAAATTATAGCCAGAGCGAAAGCCTCAGTTCTCCATTCTCTAAGAAAGAATGTCCAATCCAATGAGCGATTAGCCATAGGCCAAAGAGCTCCGGCGATATCATCACCCATTACAAGAAGTATTAATGGCTCTAGTAAAGCGATTAAAACTCCAAATGAAAAATAGGCACTAAGCCTCTTACTGGATGGCGTATCCATCCTAATCCCTCCGATCAGACATCAGGTAATAGTCCGATTTTTGAAAACCCAGTCCAAACTGGATTTAGCCACCCTGGTATGAAACGATGGCGCAGATATACTGCAGCTGCCAAAGTTAGTTTCTGAAATTTGTTTAACTTTACTCTCTTCGTGAAAACATCACCTTGCTGATTCTCAATCTGTTTCAAGATTTTGTCATAGAATGCAATCATTGCAGCAGGAGAGTATCTTGTCCTACGAGGTAGCAGGGGAAGTAACTGCTTTGCTTCGTTCAAATATGTTCTAGCCCTCTTAGCATAATGATGAACATAAGGTTCCCATGTCGTATTCAAAACAACATCACCATTCAATTCAGATTCATTAACTCCGTTCGCTTCAAGTTCATCCAAAGGAAGGTAAACCCTGTTCCTTTGAATATCTTCACCAACGTCCCTCAAGACATTGGTCAATTGCATGAAAATGCCCCATGATTCTGCAAACTTCTTCGCTCTAGGGTCATCATAACCATAGATTTCGATACACATCAGACCGACAACAGATGCAACTCTGTAGCAGTAAATATACAACTCATCGAAAGTACGGTATCGATTGTTGTACAGGTCATCTTCCATACCTGTAATCAAATCATCAAACACACTTCTTGGGATGTCATATCGGGTGACCGTGTCCTTTAGTGCAAGGAATACTGGATCTGTGCTACTTGTCTGTGAATAACATGTTGATAGTTTCTTTCTGAAAAAGAAGAGTTGAGTAATCTTTTCTAAATACAAATCTTCTTGCAAGATTGTGTCTTTGTTCTGAAGGCTCTCAAGCTCCTTGCGGTAAGCAACTGCTTCTGGGTCCATCTCTCCTTGTGAACCCGGGAATCGATCTTGCCAATCGCCATCTGCAATGTCGTCAGCACGTCGACAGAAGGCATATACAGCGCACATGGCCAATCTTTGTTCATCTGGAAGATACTTGAACGAGTGATAGAAGTTACCTGCCTCTCTCATTGTTAATTCTTCACAGTAAGAATATGCTAATTTTAATAATTCTGCAGGAGGGTCTCTGGCCCATATCGGTGCATCGAGATGATTGAAAGGATCTATCAATTCATCCTGCTCACCAACAATACCGATGAATGCTGCACCTTCACGAAGAGCCTCCATTGCAGTTAGGCTGACAGCCTTCACTGCATCTGCTGTGAGATTAACTGCAGCTCGCAATCTTTGAGCAGCAGTCATGCCTTCCTTTTTGCCACCGACCTCATTCGACGCTCCGCCCTTTAGAGGGAACAGCAAGTCGAGTGGTTTGCGGCGTTCCAGCATGTCGCTCAACTGCTCTGTCTTCTTCATCACTTATCAGTTTGAGGGTATTTTGCCTTACGCCCTACGGGCGGGGTTACAACCAACAATGAAATTGTAAAACAAGGTTTACATTATTTCGCTTAAGGGTCATCCACGATGAAAAATTCCGACCTATTATGCAATGAGTACCTTTAGTGAGCGACTGTTTACATCGACATAGAATAATTTACAAATTGAGAAATAATTCAGTTGTCTTTGTTTTTCTCCAGCAGCCTCCTAACACCGCCAGGAATAATCAAAGCGCGCAAGAGCTTACGCGCATAAGATTTTATTTCATCTCTTGTTACCTTTATTCTCTCTTCAGAATCTAGGATATTTCCGGTCCTGAGAAGAGTTACTGTTCGTTGCCCAATCAATACGGGCAGCATGCATGATGCTTTGAGACGTAACTGCTTATCCGGTAGCATCTTGATATAATCTACAGCAGCTTCAAGATGTTCATTTGTAAGGTCTAGGTATTTATCGTACAATGGCCTGAATTTGTCGATATTTGTTGAATCCATTAGATCGTCGGGTTTTAGGTTGTACTCTGCTAAAGTAACATCAGGAATGTAACATCTGCCAAAGCGTAAATCTTCAGGAATATCCCTAAGAATGTTAATCATTTGCAACGCTTTTCCAAATCTAATTCCCTTCTTTAGGAACTCTTCCTCTTTACCAGCAGGCAATGTCATTAGATGAGTAAGAGATATTTTACTCCAAAAAACACCCACAGAACCAGCTACTCTGTATGCATAATCATCTAATTCTTCCTCTGACTTTAGAGATGAAATACTACCCCCTTCTTTGGCGGTACCAAATCTTTCGAGATCTAAGATTTGACCTTCAACGATTATGTCTAAGCATTCCAATATTAGAGAACTATCAACCTCATCGCACTCAGACAGACCCGCTACAACATCTTTGACATTTCGTAAAAGTTCCGCCTCATTTTCATTGTCCTGGATTTCTGAAATTTCAGAGAAATCAGGGAGGGTTGAGGAGCGGCCTTGTGCAACATCATTGTACTGTTTCAAAATTTGTAGAAGTACTTCGGTTTCCCCATGCTTAGAATCTGCAATTGTATCTGCGACTCTTGCTAGTAAATACAGTAGCCCAATGCGACCACGTGTCTTCTTTGGAAGGTACTTAAGAGTAGGATAAAAAGACCGTGAAGTCGCCTCTAACAGCGCATCAAGTTTAGTATTGATGAGTACAGCCACCAAATCCCCTCGATTGGTCGGAATCGCTTTCTGTTCTTGACCCTGTGGGGTATTGATGTCCTGAGAATCAGAAATGATAATTCTATTCTCGGTCAAGAATGTTTATCCAAATTGCATGTAAAATCACACATAATCAAAGCAAGACTTTATCTCAAACCCACTCAGCCGAGATATGAGGGGATAGGAATGCAGTGCGGCTCTTGTGTTGAAGAGATACCTGATGACAGTATATTCTGTCCCGAATGTGGCGCACGTCAAGAGATGAGCAGAGCCGGCGGACTACCAGGTGTTGGCTCTGTAGGTTTAGGTGGCCAAGAGGTCACCGGTGGCCGTAATTTCGGAGTAGTTTCCGGAGAGGCTGTAATGAACCAGAATTTGAACCAGGGCATGCCAGGACAAGGTTTGCCACCAGGCGTTATGCCAGATATAATGGGGCAAATCGCACATAACATGCAAGGTTTGCCGCAACAAGGCATGCCTCCGCAAGGAATGCCGCAAAATGTAATTCCTACATCTAATGTTAGTCCTCTACCAGGTCAAGCGCCGCCCAACATTGGAGGATCTAGAGGAGATATGCCCCCTGCTGCGAAAGGGCCATCTTTGGCTAGCGGAGCTGGGCCAAACAACAATAATTTAGGCGTCCAGAATAGCCAAGTTGGTGGACTATCGATATCTAACAATCCATCTCTATCACCTACTGATGCAATGGTTAACAGAATTGCTGAGGCAGAAAGAACGGTAAAGAATGAAAGAAGAAGCCAATGGCTTCAGATGAATCAGGAGTCGGCGGCGAATGTACTATCCTCGATTGGCGGAGAACTACCATCACATCTGAAAGGTTCAGACAATGAAGCAGGTGCAGCAGAATTCCTAGCTAACGCGATTGGCTCTGATAAAGAGGGTTCAGGTAATGAAGCACTTTACCGAAGAATGTCAGAAGTCGCAGTTAGAAGAGTTGCAAGGAAGAGAGGCGTTGCTGTTGAAACACCTCAAATCAAAGCAGAAAATGGAATCCTTACTGTCAATGTAACCTACGTTGATGACGGTAGAGTCTTAGATACACCAGATGACCTATCCACTGCTTTTGAACACGCTATTTCTACTGAGGTTGCTCTCAAAGGGCTTGATGCTGTTGTTGAAATCAACCTATTCCGCTCAAAAGACGGTTCTGTCGAAAAAACCGGAAGCAGAGAGGAAAATACAGAACCTGAAAGCGATGAAGAGATGTTCGCTTGTGAAGTCTGTGACGGATTAGTCAAAGAATCTGATAACGAATGTCCTCACTGTGGAGCAATGTTCGAAGAGGAAGAAGATGAGCCAGTACAAAGTGGACCTCCTACCAGAGGAGGACCTCCCGG
>JAACDL010000040.1 GCA_009936765.1 Methanobacteriota archaeon | reverse complement strand
GACGAAGACAATTGATGGACCATCACACTGCAGTTCACATTGTTGGAGGTGCGGCTCGTAGGCTCTTAGGACCCCACATTTACCAAGCAGGTGCTAACAAGTCTGTTGATTCTGCTCGACTGGATATTACCCATCACAAGCGATTATCGCGCCAAGATTTAGATGAGATTGAATCCTTGGCAAATGAAGTAATCCAGAATGTGTCTCGAACTGAAAAAATGACTCTCGATAGAAAAGATGCAGATCGTAAATATGGCTTCGACCTGTATCAAGGTGGGGCGCCGAAAGGAAGTGACATCCGTATTCTAAGAATCGCTGACCACGATATTCAGGCATGTGGGGGAACTCATCATGACGAACCCGGACGCATCGGCCAGATTAGAATCGTTAGATCAAATGCAGTTCAAGACGGTGTAGAAAGACTGCATATTGTTGCAGGAGATGCTGCTATGAGGTATGCCCGTAATCAAGAAGATATTCTTAGAGATGCTGCTGATGTTTTCCAAGTTCCAGTTGAAGAATTACCTGCAAAGGCCAGCCGTATGTTCAGTGAATGGAAAGACCAGAGAAAGAAAATCGAATCACTGGAGGCAGAAATAGTCCGACTTAGGACATCTGGTGGGGGCGAAGATATTGCCGAAGTTGATGGTGTTAGAGTTGTTATCATGGAGGTTGATGGCGACCTCAAGACAATGACTAAGATGCTTAAGGAACTAACACTAGACTCCTCAAAACCTACCTTGGCCGTACTTGGAAGCCGAGAGGGTGGAGGCAAGTTGATGGTTGCAACTACTGAGAACTCTATTGCAAGTGAGAAATATAATGCCGTGGATATATTGAGGGGAATTTCATCTCACATTCGTGGCGGTGGAGGTGGAAGACCTACCTTCGCTCAAGGTGGAGGATCTAATCCAGATGGTCTACCTGATGCACTTGATGCTGCAAGGCAACTCATAGGTGTCTGAGCGCAGCAGCATCAAAACCCGAAACTGCTGTAGAAATAGCATCTTTTGGAGTAAGCCATGCATAATCTGATATTTCATTCTCCTTTAATTTAATTTGAGAGTTATCACCTAACCATTCGGCTTTGTACGTGAATGATACGAATGAAATGCCTTCATCTGTGAAAATACGTTGAGTAACTATGGGCTCATCATCACTCAATTCGATATCAATACCCATCTCTTCAACAGTCTCCCTAACGCAACCGATTGCAGGGTGCTCGTCGTGGTCCATATATCCCCCGGGGAGAGTCCAATGTCCAACAAAATGCCCACGCTCAATTTTACCCATTAGGACCTTTCCTTCAGAATTTAAAATCATAACTTTGGATACAAGGCGATGAATAGATCGGTATATCGATTCACGAGCTATTGGATGCACAGCATCATCGCTAATGCAGTCGTCTTTCCATGCCCAATGTTCAGGCCATTCAACCAATGGGTGAGCCTTAGTGACTCTGATTCCTAGAATGTCGAATATATTTTTTTCATCCCATTCAATGCCCATTGCTCTAACTTCAGTAGAAGTTGGGAATCGATATTTAGTCTCACCTGTGCTGTTCATAACTGGAACTTGCGGGCCATCTCCTTCAGAGTCGACCAACATAACTTTCCCATCATGCTCGAGATACATGACGGCATCAGGGTGTTCCATGTTTTGCTCCTAGGTGCGTTTACTGTTTAATCTTCCAGCATTTTAGCATCATTACCACTTGGTGCATCAAGAGTTTCAACATCTTTGAGTGCTCTCTCTAAGGCACGTAGTCTTCTTTGCATTCCATCGCCTTCACCTCCAAGAGTGCTTGCGACGGTCAATGCTTGTTTGTGGGCCTTCTGTACGATGCCACCAAACTTTTCCATTTCGTTCTTGACATCACCAAGAACAGACCAAACTTCCACAGCCTTTTCTTGTAGTGCGAGTGTTCTGAAACCCATTCGCATACTATCGATGAAAGCCATTAGGTTAGTTGGGCCACATACTGAAATTCTATGCTTTTGCCTCAGTTCTTGAATTAGTCCAGGTTGCCTTGCAACTTCTGCATAAAGTCCTTCAGTAGCTAGGAACATAATTGCAAAATCTGTTGTATCTGGGGGTGAGATGTACTTGCTACGAATATCTTTGGCCTTTCCTTTGATATTAGCCACTAGTGACTTGGTTGATTTCTCAATCTTCTCTTTATCCCCTTCATTTTGTGCATCGATTAGTATCTCGTAATCCTCTCTAGGTAATTTACAATCAATCGGAAGCCAGATCGATTTCTCTCCATTACCTGGCAATTTAATTGCAAATTCCACTGTACCGTTATAATTTGGATTAGTCTGCACATTTTTCGAATATTGTGAGTGATCTAGGAAGTCTTCCAATACCTGTTCAGCCTGTAATTCCCCCATCGCTCCTCTGGTAGAAACATTTGCAAGGACTTTCTTTAGACCACCTACATCTGTCGCTAAACTCTTCATTTCACCTAGTCCTGTTTGCACAGATTGAAGTCTCTCTCCAACCATCTTGAATGATTCAGTGATTCTTTTATCGAGGGTTTCTTGTAATTTTTCATCAACGACTACCCTCATTTCATCAAGTTTCTTCTCATTTGAAACTTGTAGACTAGCAATGTTGTCTCCTACCTTGGAAAGATGCTTTTGCTGTTCTTCACCTAACTCTTTTACAACGGTAACAACAGTTGTCTGTATGGTGTCGCGAGTATCTTTGTTCATCTCTCTTAATTCACTTCGAACTTGCGATGAATCATCTTTATTCATCCCCTTTCCAATTAAGAATGCTACAATCATTCCAGTAGCAAAAACAGCGTAAGTTAACGACTCCATTATGATGCCTCGGCTTGCTTTGGTAGTCAGAGGTTC
>JAACDL010000039.1 GCA_009936765.1 Methanobacteriota archaeon | reverse complement strand
ATAGACATAGCGATATTTGATTGGCACATCAGTCAAGCCATCTATTGTAGCAGATTTGGTAATTATTAGAGATTCATCTTCGCCAAGTGAGTAAGACAACGGTGAGTTGCCAATTCCAAAAACACTGTCTAAGTGATACAGTTGACTAATCTGCGTAGTATCAAAGATTTCTGTACGCATTGACCAGATGTTATCCGGGCTTGGACTTGTAATTGTAACTATGATTCGTCCATCATTATCAATAGGAATGTAACTAACATAATTTTCATCAATTGATGTATTCAATGGTAAACTGAATGCATTCCCTATCGGTGATTCGTGAGTAAGGTTCTGGAAGTGTAAATCGACATCAATACTTGTTGAAGATGCGACTAGTGTCAGTACCAGTATGCTTCCTGAACTGACATTGACTGCAAATACATCTGCGGGGTCGTTGATTAGATCACCAGACGTGTATTCTCCTTCGCAAGAGACATTGAGTCCATCTTGAAGACAAATCTCAGAATCCAATGTGAAGAACTCATTAGATGGTGCAGGTCTTAGGTTGGGTAGTTCACCATTCAGAGGTATTACTCTTTGACAATCATCATCATCTCCAACGTGGAATGTGTGATTTCCAGAATCTAAACCGATTGTAAAATCGCTTCCATTAGCGAGTATGTTGCCCGAATCGTCTTCGATACTGGCCCAAGAATCGTTGCAGTCAAACCATGCAGTCCCTTCAGCAGTAATATGAGTGCTAGAGTAGACAGCACTTACTACCGGCAAGACCATCAGGATTGCCAGAAGGCAGGTTAGTAGTCTCCCCATAGACGGTGCGGTATGCTCATCCACCTTCAAATCATTCAAGACCAGTATACTTCCAGACCCTATTCATGGCAGGCTTAGGTCGGACAGTATTGGCGCGACATCGCATGTCCCGTCTTTGGGGATTGGGAGACCGTTCTAAACCATCATCAAAGACTCCAGGATTAGTCTTGAGCATTGGTGAGGAGATGGATATTATCTGGGCTCCTTTTTCAACATCTAGTGATGGCTCGATTCCTCGGACTATCAAATTACATTCACGTGCTCCATTTGCACCATGGGAAAGTCAAGACAATGGGCCTACTCTATCTGCTACAATAGGACACGTCCTGCCGCCATCATTGGATGAGGCTGATGCAGGAGAAGTTGCCTCCAAAGGTGACTTACTGCCAGTTTCTTGGCAATCTCTGAACCATGATGGCGAATTAATGGATTCCACATTGAATCCACATGTTGTTGTTCTAACAGATGCGCTACAATTGGCTAACCGGCCTGGACGACTGGTAGAGGCCATACATGTAATCAAGCGTCGATTTCCTGGTGCACTTCTTTGGGCTCCTGGTATTGGAGGGCCGGACAATTGCGCAGTAATGACATGGTTTGGTATTGATTTGTTTGATACTACACGTTCTCAGCAAGCTGAGGCACACGGGGCTGTCCTAACATGGAGTGGTCCCCGATATTTGTCTGAAGAAGAACCTTCTGTTAACCACTGGGAAGTCGCGCTAACGGAAACACGTTCAGCAATTGCTAACAATTCACTAAGAGAATTAGCTCAATCGCAATCTCTCTCTAGTCCAAGGTTAGTTGAACATATGAGGAATTACGACAAAATGATGGGCAATAATATTGGGTATTTGTCACAAGTGGTAGATTCCAATACCACTCTGAGAATTCATAGTGTTGAATCTCATGATGATCCAATAATTACAGATTGGGTAGATTTCATCACGAATGAATATCAAGTACCCTCTAGTTTAGATGATGTTTTAGTTTTGTTACCTTGCTCAGCACGTAAACCATATTCGTCTTCAAGAAGTCACCAAGCATTCCGTAGAGCAATGAATCACAATTCTGCTCATGAGGTAATGGTTACCTCTCCTTTGGGTCTCGTTCCTAGGGATTTGGAAGAGGTTTGGCCTGCCGGGCATTATGATATCCCAGTTACAGGTGATTGGACTCAAGATGAGTCTACTAGGGTAAAAAAAATGTTAGATGCGATAATCGCTAAGAATAATTATCGTGTTGTAATCAACCACTCAGGTTTTGATTACTACTGTGATATTCCAGTAGTTGATACTAGGCAGGGTGATTCAGCAACGAATCAGAATGCACTGAAGAGATTGAGTGCTGCAATTCTTGATAACATGCGTGTTAAGAGAAGAAGTGGTGAATTAATGAATCTCGAATCTTTCAGATCCGTATCTAGATTTCACTACAATAATGATTCATGGTTAGAGGGTGTTCAAGTCCGTGGAAGATTCCCAAGGTGGAAGATTTTGAAGGATGATGTCCAAATTGCAATGTGGGCTCCAGAAAGAGGTGGCTTTTCACTTTCAAAATCAAGTATCCCGCTGTTGGATTCTCTTGATTCGCTCAAGCGGGTGCAGTTGAAGCCGGAAATCAAATGGAAGGGCGATATTAACCTCGCAATCTTGGATTCTTACGATAATTCAATCCGTAAAGGTGAGGATATTTTGGTGATGCAAGGCTCGCAGTGTATTGGTTCTGCTCGTGCGGCTGCTCCTGCTTGGGAATGGGAAGGAACACCCGGTCGGCTAGCAAAAAGCCATCAAAGAGTGTGAATTCAAATCTCGTTTCATGCGTAGCGGTTAAGAATGGGTTACAGGTCGGCGGAATGCTAGGAGGCATCCATTATGGCACGTATGTACGCTAAGAGGAAAGGTAAGTCCGGTTCCACAAAGCCACACAATGAGACCGCACCAGAGTGGTCCAACAAAGATTCATCAGCAGTTACTGGGCTTATCATAGAGCTAGGTAAGGCAGGTCATTCCTCCGCTGAAATCGGTACAATTCTTCGTGATCAACACGCAGTTCCTGATGTTCGCGCAGTTCTTGGCGGAAAGAGGATTTCCTCAGTTCTTGCTGCTAATGACATCGGCGGCTCCTACCCCGAAGATATGATGAACCTAATGCGCAAGGCTGTAGGCATCATCAACCACATTGGTCCTGGGAACCATAAGGACCTTCACAACAAGCGTTCACTAGAACTTACAGAGGCGAAAATCCGCCGTCTGGCTAAGTATTACATCGGCGAAGGCCGCTTAGACTCCGATTGGAAGTACAAGCGTGACCAACTCCGCTTGATGGTTGAGTGATTAATCCTCAACTTGATGAACCACCTTCGAGGTGTCTCGGATAGGTGCGACAATGAATAGTCTGCTTCAGTTGTCATTTTTCTCTTCGATTGAAGATGAATTGAATGAACTATCGGATGCGATTGGCAAGGCCAAAATGATTCAGTTGATGGCTCCTGCTGACCTAGATGGAATTTTAGCTCTAGCACAATTAGAAGCATCCTTTTTGGACAACTCTTTGCATTATCGTAGAAGAGTACTCCCCTCTCGTAGACACGTGGGGCGTGATCATGTAGAGGAATTACCAGTTGTCGACGGGCTAATTGTTCATATTGATCCATTCAGTGAATCGAGGAAATCATTTGAAATTAGTGAGAATGTAATTCACATTCGTCCAATTGAAGTAGAACTCAGTTTCCCAGCATCCGATAAAACCCATCATGGTGCAGTTGACTGCGTTGCCATATGTGCTGCAATATCTGCAATTCTCTCTCCGGAAGGAGCCAGAGTGCGGAAACAACGCTCGATGGCCATTGCTGGTTGCTGGTTACGTCAAGGGCTTAACGCAAATTATGACCCTGTTATGTCAGTACTCAGAGATCATCTAGATTCAGAAGGTTCGATTGACATTCGCCCATTACCAGAAGTTGCTAATCCAGCACCAGGGATGATTCCCGGATTATCTGAAAGAATGCTAAAGCGTCTTTCTAAGGGTTGGGCTAGAATGGATGTTGATGCTAGAAGTTCAGCAATTAGTGAACTTGTTCTTCCTGCTTCGAGAGAAGATGGGATTTCAACAATGCGCTTAGAGGAACTAATCTGGCATAGAGCAATGATTCCTGGCTTCGATTCGGATATTGCTAGTCAATTGCATCTCGCAACCAACGGTTGGCCAGATGATGCAGATGAAGCAAGAGTGCATGCAAGTAGTGTAGCGGATTTACTGATAATGAATGGTCACCTTTGATCATTCAACAATTTTCAAAACCCTTCCGCATCCTTGACAAGGTAGTCTGAATGGACGTTCAGTAGTAGTAATCGAGTTAGGTGTTCCACAATTAGGGCATTCAATAACAGGGTAGTCACTTACTCTATTAGCGATGAATGCTCCCTTTCTAGTTGGGCTGGCTACGGCTGTTATTATCCAAATAGTGATAGTAGTAGCTGTGATGACACCAACTGTAAATGGTTCAGTAGCGAGATATAGTGCAGCCAATACAATAGGGACTAATACCATCTCAAACCAGAGAGCACTTCTTCTCTTTGTTTTGGTCATCTTTAGAACAACAAAAATACCTGCTGCAAGCGAAATAATCGTTATCAACGACAAACTGCCTGGTGTATTGATTATATTGTCAGTAGGCATAGCTGTAAATACGAAAGAATCACTCTGCTTAAGCCCATCAGCGCTGATGGTAATACTTTCACCAAATGGTGTTCTCTTGTACGATATTGCATTTTCACCAACATCGCCCTTTATTTCTGCCCCAGTTAGACTTGTTCTCATTCCTGTTTCAATATTGATGTTCAAATTAATATTTGACCATACAGTAGAAGTTTCACTTACAATGAAATTACGTAGCAAGGTTGCTTGCTTGTCTGGTTCAAGTATTTCGAGAGTGGTGATTGTCATTGTGATAGGGTGGTATGTAACTTTTCTTTCCCCATTTAAGTCCAATGCTATTGAGAATCTTTCAAGGGATTGGACATCACTTCCGATGAGCTCTTCTAGTTCGATACCCATTCCCTCATACATGTATGTGATTGCAGTAGGAGTTGACAGTTGGTTTTCGAATTCTGTTTCTTCAATTTCATCAACCATACGGTTTCGACGGTCATCTTCAGATACCATTCCGGCTTTGATTATCTTCAACGGGGTAGAAAGTTGAGGATCATCACTACCAATATTATCCAACCCCCATCTCATCCAATAAGCAAGATATTGTCCGAAATCTAGTTGAATTTCACGCTCTAGTGTGAGATAACCATCAGTCTTATCCAATTTCATTTCCATCGTTACCTCAAGTGGTGAACCTTCCCCATCTGTTCGCACTGGCTCTTCAGTTGGGTAAAATATACCGCCTCCACTACTACCATCATCGTAAGTTGTGATTGTGAAAACAGTGCCGCCTGACAGCGTTGGTGTTCCCGCTTGAATTTGTATGCTAGCTTCTACAGAAATTTGCTGCTCTCCATCGCTTGGTGCTCGCCAAGTCCATGTCAATCTGACATATTCTCCACTCCTTGTTTGAATAGGGTCGTCATTTAGTGTAGCACCGTTTACTCGAACTTCCCAACTGTTAGAGTGTGCAGAAGTCATCTGTCCAAATGGAGATGCAATAATTGCTGAGATGTAAACATCCATTCCCTCAGTCACCGGTTCATCAATCAGAATATCGACGACTGGTATATCTGCAGTGATTAATGATTTATGTTCTTCACCACCCCATTTGAATGCTAACCCAGCATCCGTTCCTGGAACACTAAACACAACTGTTTGTGCTTCGAAAGTTACGATTATGTCGGTTGATGATGGAATTGCACCTGAGTCTACATCGATGTCAATTACAAGAGTATCAGCTCCTGATGCCAAGAATGAATTAGATTGGTCTGTTGTGCCAACGTATGTTTCTCCACTTATCTCGACTGTAACCGAGGCATTAATCTGGGCACCGCCTGCGTTTTCAACCTCGTAATCCATTTTGAATTCCCATGTAGAAGATGGATAACTTCCAGTCCATGCGGGATTAATTCTCCAAGTTGCGATTTCTTTCTCCTGGGCTATGGCATCAGAAATTACAACCTCTTGTGAATCGGCTTCTAATTCAACATCAAACGGAGTCATTGTTCCAGAGCCCGCTGCTCCCAAAAAGAACAATTCAACCGGACTTGAATCACAACAAATCTCAACAGAGTCCGCAGATACATTATCTGTCGGCAGGCTTGCAAGTAGTAAAATTGCGCACAATATTAGGGGTCTAAATGTACGCATAACTGATTCCCTACAACGCTCTGTGAGCACAACCCTCTTCAAAACTGTGGCCAGATGAGCCCTAAAGGGCTCAAAGAGCCTTCTCTAATAGGTTGCCAAGTTCTTTCTCGAAAAGGCCAACAAGCGCTTCCCCAACTTCACCTTGAAGTTCTTCGGGGAGTATACGTAATCCTAACTTTGCAGCAGCACGACTCGCCTTTAGTTCAGCATAAACAGATCTTGCTTTTGCATTGAAGTAATATGATATTGCATCCTTTAATTCCGCCTTCAACTCTTGGTCGGCTTCAACTTTATCACGAATGTATGTCTTGATTTCATCCTTAACCAAATCACGAACAGCTTCGAGCATGATATCCTCTGTTGCCATCAATTCTTTGACTTGGGAACCAAGGTTCCCAGTAAGTAGTCTCTCGATTGCCATAATGTGTCGTGTAGGCCAACATTCTTGAACCCATCTATGGAAATAATGCAATAGCCTCGCTGCGCAGAGGGTTGTATGGAATTCTCTACTATCGGCTTTGAAGATTCAATTGATGAGGCTAAAGTCCGCCTAGAATCAGTCGATGCATTGATTGTTTGGGGGAAGGAAAATATCCTAGGAGTGCTCACTATTGAACACCTCAATATGGGTGGGAATTGCGGCACTGCATGTGAGTTGGACATCTTGGTCGACCCTACTCCACAGCAAAATAAAAAGTGGCGTCCGAAGTTTATTGTGACAACAGATAATGGCGAGCCAGCATTACTCAGTCGTGGACCATAAGCAATCCATCATCTTCGATAATAGCATAACCAATCCTTTCAAGTTGAACGATTGTCCCAACTGGATGGCTATTGTTCTCTAAAATGCCTTCGACAATATCAATTTCTTGACCAGAGGCTATCGTAAGTTTAGATGGAATTCCTCCCGCTACCCAGTGGACAACACTTCTTTTGTCACTTCTATCGATACTCTCGACATTACCGTTTTCGTCAATGTCACACAGGTCTTTCAAACGAAGAGGTTTACCCGAATCTTCTTGTTCAATCCATACTCCTTCATCGATTGAGTATTGGCGTGGAAGCATTTCTGTATCAGAATGCGATTGAATGGTTCCACTTCTTGGTAAATCTCCAGTCAGAGTAATAGGGAATGCATTCCTAACAAATGCTAGCCTTGGTGCTCTAGGATCTATTTCCTTAGTGTTGTGTGAATAGAGTGTAGATAGCGGTACAGCAATATCTTTCTGTGTCAAGCCAAGTTCAATCCAGAATGATCTGAGGGCGCTTGCTTGAATCCCTCTACGAGATAATGCAGATAGAGTCGGAAGTCGAGGATCATCCCAACCATCAAACAGACCTGCGGTGATATCTTTCTTCATTTGTGAAGTGGAGAATGCTCCGAATTCATGAACCTTAACGCGACCCCAGTAAATTGTTTCAGGATACTTCCAACCAAAATGTGAGTACAGAAGTGTCTGCTTTCTAGTTGAGTCCATCAAGTCCTTGCCTCTAATAATGTGAGTTACACCCTGTAGGTAATCTTCTACTGCTGATTGGAAATCAAGTAGTGGCCATACTCTCCATTTATTTCCAACTCTTGGATGTGGGTTGGTTTGAATTCTGGCAGCAGGCCAGTCCCTGAGTGCAGGGTTTTTCAGAGTCATATCGGTTTTGACTCGGAGAACAGCATCGCCGGGTTGGTATTCGTTTGGATCGTTCATCTTCCCCCACCTTTCCAAATTCAAATCCCTGCTATTATCTCTACAAGGGCATTCTGTCATGCCTACTCTGTGAACTTTGAAATCTTCAGCCGAACATGTACAAACATAACCAAATCCTCTGTCCAGCATTTTGTAGGCATATTCGTGGTAATGTTCCATCCTTTCACTAGCGATTACAACGCGATGTGCAGCGAAGCCACACAACCATTCTTGCTGTTTTGGTATCGAATCATAAGCCTCTAACATAGGAGGTTTCACTGTAGTATCCGTATCGTCAAATCTTAGAATCAATTCTCCATCTAAATTCTTGGCATATTCGCCGTTGATGACTAGTCCTCTGGAATGGCCGAATGAAAGGGGACCGTTCGGGTTTGGAGCAAAACGAAGTACTGGCTTTCTGCCATCTAGATTGGGCAACTCAGGTAACCCTTCTCTTCTAGTCTGGACTTTTCTTTCCAATAACTCTGGTGCTTCAGATTCTAGAATTTGAGTTATTGAGTCTAATCCCTCACTTTGGGCTTTGGCGTTTGATTCAGCAACGGCTTTGGCTACAAGCGGAGCGATAAATTTCCCAAATTGGCGCAAATCTGCACGGTTTCCCATTATTCTACTAATGACCGAACCTGCTTGCCCTTTACCCGAATATTGCAAACTATTCTGCAATGAAAGGTGTCGAATTAGGTCGAGAGTTTCCTGGTCCGGTTCCCACTCCATGACAAGGCGTGGGGCATTAGGTTCTTCAAAACAAGGTTTGTTGGCGTGTGTCTTTGCGGAGAGGTGGAGCTCTTCCCATTGCATTCTCAACAGTCTTCCAACTCCATCTCAAGCAATCATGTGGTAGTTTACCCTTGACCAATTCAGCAACAGCGAGTTTAGTCTTAGGATCTGACGGGTATCCACTGCCAATATCAAATCCTATCTCGTCTTTCAATTCATCAATTATTTTGTCCCTTGTAACTTTGGCGATGATGCTAGCAGCGCTAACTTCGGGGTGGTTTTCATCAGCCTTGTGCTCTGCTGAGCATTCACGCTCAGAAAGTTTCGAAACATTTTTCGCAAATCTTTCCTCATTGACATCACAAGCATCCAACATTATACTTCCTTCAGGCATATCTGCCAATGCCTCTGCAAACAATTCGACCTCCAAGGAATTAAGGTTGGGTGAGATATCAATTCGTTCTGGTGAGCATACTATGACTTTGTGTTTCATTTTAGAAAGTATTTCAAACAATTCATTTCGCTTCTTTTTACTCAAGAACTTGGAATCCTTGACTCCAAGTTCTCTCAAGTAATCTTGTGACTCTGAAGCGAATGCGCATACTACTAACGGCCCGATTACCGGGCCTCTGCCTGCTTCATCTACTCCAATGTACATTTCACTCACAGGTCAAGGTCATCTAAGTCTAGAACGCCGGGTTTTTGTTGGACATTCCGGTTAACTGCAACAGTTCTATGGGTTACAGCAACAGCATCATCTGGCAAGTCGATATTAGCGGTATGAGGTTTGCTAATATTGCCCATTGAAATTTGATTTGCTAGGTCGTCGAGTCTAGATTTCATAGCAACATTCTCATGATGATCTAGCACAGTATTAGCTGCTCCTACCAAATTGGTGTCAACTGGAGCAGCACTTTGCTTTCTTGGTCCTCCAATACTCTCAAACATGCCTGTGAAGGCCTCAGGTGCTATTGACTTCGATTCAACAATTTCTGGTTTTGGTTGTTTCTTATTAGCGAATTCAGCCATCCAGTCTTCAGACTTCTGTTCAACTTGAACAGGAGCATTCAAAGCAGCAAACTCCAACCTTATTCTCCTATCTCTCAATGACTTGTTTATCATTAAACCACTCACACTAGCAGCAATAAAAATCCATTTCCAAGCCCAAATCGTAATTCCAATTGT
>JAACDL010000213.1 GCA_009936765.1 Methanobacteriota archaeon | reverse complement strand
GTTGGACTAATTGGTGATGATGTATTCCTCGACTTGGATTATATCCTAGATTCAAATGCAGATGTTGATATGAATGTTGTCGGAACTTCAGATGGTAAATTTGTTGAAGTTCAAGGCACTGGAGAGGAATCGACTTTCTCATATGATGAACTTCAAGCCTTGCTTGACATGTCAAGACATGGACTCGCACAATTAGCTGAAGTCCAAGCGGCTGTCCTTGATGACATCGAGTGATTGAGCCGTAAGGCTTGAAATGCTGATGCGTGTGGCGAGGTTATCCCGGGTTAGTAGCTTAGTTGGGAGAGCGCGGCACTGAAGATGCCGAGGTCGCTGGTTCAAGTCCGGCCTAACCCACCATTCTCATACTGATTTGTTTGATTTTCAAATCATGAATCACCTGAATAAACCCACTTTTGGGTGTTTGATTTGTCTGAAACGGCATAGCCTTCATGTGCTTATGCCCCGTAGGGGCAAAAATGGGGTCGAAAAATATCGATATCGATAATGACTCCACTGCAGAAGGTGCTGCAGAAAACAAACCTATTGACAAGGTTTCCAAAGAATTAGCAGGGATAAGAAAAAGAAGAAACTCTGACTCAAAGAGAAGATTCCCTTCCGCCATAGAAGATTGGACATTACTCGCCGGACTTGGATACGGCGCACTGTACGCAATGCTACTGTTTGGAATGTCAGGCGGAGTATTTGGAGAATCCACCTCCTTAGACCATTGGGCGAGCGGAACATTCCTAGATTCTGGAGACCAATGCGAAGAGGTCATTGATACTCCATGGATACACGCCTATCCAGATAATGACGCTGAAGAATTGAAGATATCAGGTCGTAATTTAGCACAAGGTATTGCTGTACTGAATTGGACAGTGACGGCGGTTGGTGATGCAGATAATCCTGAACCTTCACAAGGTGAAGTAGAGAAGAAATCAACACGGGTCGACTTCGAAGAATGGGACATAGGCGTCTATGAAGTTGTTGTGAAAATCGATGTGTACCAACTCCAAACCAATATGAGCAACAAAACGGATGATGACCGTGTCAACGGCACTGAAAGGATTACTAAAACTCTAGAATTCGAGATAACCACTTCTGAAAATGCGCTCTCATTCCTACCATTTGTTGATTCTGAAGTTAAGCGTGAAGCTGAACTTGTCGAGGACGGACCTCGTTCCTGTTGGTCTGTAACCGATCTAGGGAATTGGGGATTCGTTCTGATGGGTGCTGAATTAGGAGGAGGTAGAGAAACTGCTATGCTAACTGGCGGAGCTGCAGGAATTCCTGCTTGGTGGATGGCTTTCATCTCACTATCTTTGTCGGTTATTTCGTTATTCTTGGCTTACCCAGTAATGTACAAATTATATCATCAAGAAACTGACGATATGCTATCTAGAACTCACATTAGAAAGGTTGTTGCTGATGTATTACGTAATACAGAGAGAAGGCTACACATCTCGATGGATTGGGATTTATACAAGATAGAAGTTCGGGATTTATCGATTGATATCATGGTACCTTACTCCAACACAGACGGTACTTTTTCTGACTCAGCCGATGTCAGGTCTGATATCTTGAGAGAAGTCCTTGAAGAGTTCGCATTATTCAGAGTATTCAAGCCAGTTCAATTGACTGTTCGGTCAATAGGAGATAACCAAGCGATTGATTTCGAGACTGGCATCGGTGTTGGCAGTGGTATGGTTGATGATGAAGAACAGGAAGACCAGGATTACACATCATTCTTCAGAGATCTGCACATGTTGTCTAAAGTTGAAGACGAAGTTAGAGAATCTGTCAAGGGATATTTCCGTTCGAAGAATGAGTTACTTCTGCAAATGGCAACAGTTACCAGCGAGGACTCTATCATCTTCGTTAGAGTCGCTTACAAGCCAAATCAGAGATTTGCTTTCTTCAGATTCAAAGATTCGAATGCAGATATCGAAAAGCACCTAAGGAAGTATATTTCCCGAGAGAACCCTGAACTGGTTGGGACTCAAGAATTGATTGTCAAGGGTCGAAACCTGGTATCCACCCTAGCAGACCGTTCTGGAGCAGGAAGGGTTGAGACGTTATCGACTAAGGGCAGCAAAGACGCCCGTGTTGCCGCTGTTGCAAAACAGGATGGCCTGGGTGGTAGAGTTCTGCAGACCAAGTTATTCGGAGATATTCTTTCAACCGTAGAGTATACTGCAAATGAAAAGCGTGAGATGATTAACAAATGGGGATTCTGGGGACTGATAGTATTCGTTTGGATTCCATTTATGGCATCAGGAGTTCTAGTTGGAGCAATGCTAGGTTTGCTTTCTCGTATGAAGTTCATGCGTGTACTTTGGGCGACATTTGTTGGCGGTTCAATCGCATCTCTGACATGGGCATATACTGCTGAAGGTATTGTTACTGTGATGCACAAATACAAACTCGAAGCCGCTATTCCTATCGCAATTATCGCATTCATTGGTATGGCATTCCTGCACATGAGGTCAACCAAGATTAGGAGACAAGCTGAACTATTCGAAGATACGCTACTGGATTCATTCCACGCCGACATAAGGGACAAGTACGGTAACCAGTGAGGCGGTTCAATGGTTGGAGATCCTGCTACCTTTGGCATACTAACCGTGTCGGATAGAGCCTCTAAAGGGGAATATCAAGACGAAGGAGGCCCGGCAATTCTAGGCTTTTTCGAAGAGGCTATTTTATCAGAATGGAGTCATCATTACAGAGTAGTACCTGACGAAATTGGAGCAATATCGAATACATTGATTGAGATGGTAGATACACTAGGTTGCAATGTGATAGTCACGACAGGTGGAACAGGACCTGCTATGAGAGACATAACTCCCGAAGCAACTGAAATGGTATGTGACAGGATAATGCCTGGGTTTGGAGAACAGATGCGCTCTATATCTCTAGAATTTGTCCCAACTGCAATTCTATCAAGACAAATAGGGGGCACAAGAGGTCAGTGCCTTATATTCAATTTACCGGGTAGACCAAAAGCAATCAGAGAAACTATTGATGAAATTTGGAAGGCTGTTCCTTATTGTGTCGATTTGTTAGATGGTCCATACATCGATATGAACGATACTGTATGCAACGCATTCCGCCCTAAAAGTGTAAAAAGAAGGTGAAACTATGAACGGAAATATTTTGATAACTGGCGCTAAAATGGTTCTTCCCAACGGAATTGTAACCGGTGATTTGAGAATAACAGATGGAGCAATTTCTGAAATCTCCACAGATGGAAATCTCAAGCCACAAGATGGGGAATTAATTCATGATGCTGCTGGACTACACCTGCTTCCCGGCATCATAGACCCGCAAGTTCACTTTAGAGACCCAGGCCAGCCTGAAAAAGAGGACTTACACACAGGTTCTCGTGCTGCTGCGAGTGGTGGAATCACATCTTTCCTAGACATGCCAAACAATGTTCCTAGCCAGACAACATTAGAATCGATGTATAACAAGTTAGAAACTGCATCGAATCGGTGTGTTACAAATTATGGATTCTTTATCGGAGCTACAGAATCAAACGTGGAGGAGTTACAGAAGGCAGTAGGAACACCCGAGGCTCCTATTGCAATCCCAGGAATATGTGGAATCAAAATTTTCATGGGCTCATCGACTGGTGATTTATTGGTCAATGAATCCAATGCACTGAAGACTATCTTCGACAATACAGCAGGGCTAATCGCAGTTCATGCTGAAGATGAGACGAGGATGATCGAAAGGAAGAAGATGATTGAAGGCCGCACTGATATGGCCGCTCATGCTGAATGGAGAGACGAAGAAACAGCATTAATCGCCACAAAGAGAGCCGTTGGATATGCTCAAGATAGTGGCCACCGATTACATATTCTTCACTTAACTTCCGGAATAGAAGCTGAATGGTTAAACGGTTTAACCTCACTCACTGGAGAAAAAGGTCAAGCGCATATTACTACAGAAGTACTACCTCAACATTTGACATTTGATGAGAGAGATGTTGAAGTTCTTGGGACTCGATTAAAGATGAACCCGCCTATTAGATATCAAAAGGACAAGGAGATATTATGGAAGAGGCTACATGATGGGACTGTAAATTGCATAGCAACCGATCACGCTCCGCATACCCTTGAAAACAAGGCGAAAGGCTTCCCTCACGCTTACAGCGGAATGCCAGGAGTAGAAACATCACTTCCAGTAATGCTAACTCATGCTGCAAATGGAGAATGTACAATCGAACAAGTTGTTCAATGGATGTCCAGTAATGTTGCAGAATGTTACGGAATGATAGGTAAAGGAAAACTTGAGGAAGGATATGACGGAGATATTGTTCTAGTGGATTTGAAGAAAGAACTACTTGTTGAAGATAAGAATGCATGGTCTACTGTTGGATGGAACCCATTCGCTGGCAAAACATTAGTCGGATGGCCGATTCTAACTGTTGTTGCAGGCAATCCTGTGTTTGAAAGAAATGACTCAACTGGACCAAAGGGAAGATGTATTGTTGAACCTGGTCAAGCAGGAAGTCCATTGGTCATGACGCCGTGGAATTAAATATCGCTGGAAAATAGAATAAAATTCCGCTAAGTTTTTTACTAGAGGATGTTTCTTCCAAGCGGGGAAACACAATGAGTGGACTAGAAGAAAAACTTGGACCTGGGCATCAACAGATAATACTTGGCTTGCTAATATTCGCAGCAGGCGCACTTTGGGGCATCATGTTAGCTAACGGAGAAGATACTGATTTGAAGGATCTTTTCGTGTCGGCAGTAATCATGTTGTCTGGTGCAATGATAACACTGTTAGGTATATCATTTGGTACAGATAATGAAGAAGATAGAACAAATGATTTGCAAGACGCTATATCTGAACTAACTGGAATGTTGAACACACTTCAGGCAAAGGTTACAGGTAGTTCTGGCGAAGAAGAATAATCACAACTTGTAAAGTTTGGAATATTTCCTTTCGACGTAAGCAAGGAATGGCTCAGGGCTTGGTGCTTTGCCTGTTGCGAACTCAATGAGTTCAGCAGGCGTCATTACTGAGCCTTGCTGATGTATATTTTCTCGTAACCAGTCAAGCATACTGGACCAATTACCAGACCCGATTATCTGATCTACATCCCCTAAATCATCAGACATCTTGTCGAGTAATTGTGCAGCGTATAGATTTCCTAGAGTATAGGTCGGGAAATATCCAAATGCACCCATAGACCAATGGATATCTTGTAAGCAACCCATCGAATCATTAGGAACTTCTATTCCAAACCAGTCCATCATCATCTTATTCCATGTTGCAGGAATATCTGCAACTTGAAGTCCTTCGTTGAATATCATCTTCTCAATTTCATAACGAATCATAATGTGAAGGTTGTATGTCACCTCATCAGCTTCAACTCTAATGAAATCCGGCTTCACTTCATTCGCCACTAAATCCAACGTTTCGAAATCCCAATCTGGACAGTCGGGGAATTGTTCTCTGAACCATGGCATGGAGATTTTCCAAAACTCTGCGGTTCGACCAATTTGGTTTTCCCAAAACCTACTTTGAGATTCATGGACTCCAAGTGATACTGCCATTCCTACAGGAGAATAGCTGTATTCTCGAGGTAGGCCTTGCTCGTACAAACCGTGACCTGATTCATGCATGACTGCATAAAGGCAAGAAAAAGGATCTTTTTCATCAAACCTGGTTGTGAACCTCGTATCATCAGGCCACAAACCTGCACAGAATGGATGGGTTGAGCGATCCATTCTTCCTGCTTCGAAATCAAAACCCATCGCTTTACTGACACGGTTGCAGAACTCTTCTTGTGCATCAATAGGGAATGTCATAGTTTCAGGCAATCTTGGAATCTCTACATCAGAATTCATTATTTTCGACAACAAGGGTACAAGTCTATCTTTCAAGCCCAAAAATAAGGGGTCATAATCTTCAACAGTCATGCCGACCTCGTATTCATCTAGAAGTACATCATATGGCGTATGCTGGCAACCAAGGTATTCGATTCGCTGATGAGTCAATTGGATCATGTTCTCAAGATGAGGAGCAAACTGAGAAAAGTCACTCTCACTACGTGCTTTCTGCCATGCAATAAGAGCTTCACTACGGGCTTTGGTTAGTTCAGAAACAAACTCTGTAGGTAATTTCACAGCCTCATCGTATTTTCTTCGCATTTCTCTTACATTGGCTGAAAAAAAGTTGTCATACTCTCCCCCTTCTAATTTGGAAATCAATTCACCTAATTCAGGGTCGATTAGTCTACTATGGCGTTCCCCTGCTAACCAAGCAAGTATTTCTCCTCGTGCTTTAGCACCCTTAACTGGCATAATTGTCTCTTGGTCCCAGCCTAAATGCCCCTGAATTGCTTCAAATCTGTATAAATCATTGACCCTAGACATGAATTCTTCCTTGTCGCCCATATACATTCGAGTAGTCATTTACCCTTCAATTTTTCAGCGCTTGCTGGGCACAATTTCAAGTCGTAGTCGTGCATCCGGTTAACATGGCCTCTCCCTTCCGCCGCAAATCGAAGGATGAAAATGCCAAAAATGAAGAAGACGATTTAGAGATTGAGGAAGTTGTTTTAGCCGAAGTTCCAGAAGAAGAACTTGATAATTTACCCAGTGAAATCGACTTAGAAGTGGCGTTGATGGAATCTGCTAAACGAGTCACTCACACCTGCATGGACATACGAAGAGGAGAGAATGTCCTAATCGTTTGTGATCCCACTACTGGAGAAATTGGACAAGCTCTTCATCGTTCAGCAACCGAACGTTCGGATAGAGTTCTTCTAATTGTAATGCCCAAAAGCCGCCATCATGGCGAAGAGCCGCCCTCCCCGGTTGCTAATTTGATGCGTCAGCAACAAATTGTAATCGCTCCGACCCGATATTCACTTACCCATACTAGAGCGATTCGTACTGCTGTAAAAGAGGGAGCAAGAGTTGCTACAATGCCAGGAATGACACCTGAGATGTGCGTAAGTGGTGGAATGACTGCTGATTTTAATGAAATAAAAAAGAATCTTTCAGAATTGTCTAGTACATTAAGAAGAAAACGTTTGATTCACGTAAAGGATACAAATGGCACAGATATCGAATTCGAAGTCTCCTGGAGAGATTGGAAATTGGATGATAATGGGATTTGTAACAGGCCTCGTATGATTACTAATTTGCCAGCAGGCAAAGCATTTGTTTTACCTCGTGAAGGGACCATGAATGGAACTATTGTAATTGATGGCACATGGGAATCTACAATGCTCGAGGAGCCCCTTGAGTTAGTTGTCGAAAACGGTATTGTAATCGACATCAAAGGAGATTCTACCGCATCTCACATCCGACAACAATTTGGAGAAGCCGCTTCTAGATTGAAATCAAAAGATAGAGAACAGGTTTGGACTGTCGCAGAATTTGGATTTGGGATGAACCCTAACGCAAAAATGACAGGCCACGTGCTTGAAGATGAGAAACAGTTGGGAACATGCTACTTCTCAATAGGAGATAATACAAGTTTAGGAGGTAATGCTGCAGTTGGAATTCATATCCCTGGAGTAATTACCAAACCATCTGTTTGGCTTGACGACACACAAGTTCTCGATGATGGAGTATTTGTCGGGTAATCAGCGATTTTGAGTCCCGCAAACAGGACAGAATCGCCAATTGGGGTCAACTCCAATTCGACATCCTCTGCAGTGAAGGCCTGAGCGAATTGTTGGTTGCATAGGTTGTTGTTGGCCCCAGCCTTGTTGCTGCTGCTGTTGCTGTTGTTGCCAAGCCTGCTGCTGCTGTTGCTGTTGCTGTTGTTGCCAAGCCTGCTGCTGTTGCTGCTGTTGCTGCTGCTGTTGCCAAGCCTGCTGCTGTTGCTGCTGTTGCTGTTGCTGCTGCTGCTGTTGTTGCCAAGCCTGCTGTTGTTGATCTGGTTGTTGAGTTTGAGGCTTTTGAATTCCGGCCCTTATCGGTTTAACTGGCTTAGGCAGTGCCATCTTTTCTATGACTTCAGGCTTCGACTTTAACTCGTCAAGAGTAACTTCTCCATCTCCATCTATATCTGCTTCAGAATGCAACTTTGTTGCATCTTCAAGGTCTAGTCCTGTGGCTTCAGCCACTTCTTCCACGGATAAGCCTCCGCTGTGATCTGTATCTGCTGCTGCAAATGCATCATCAAGAGTCGGTTCCGGTTCAGGTTCAGGTTCCGGTTCCGGTTC